>NZ_JBIVGI010000001.1:775224-797943 GCF_044748625.1 Kitasatospora sp. NPDC089913
GCACCACGGGTGCGGACGGTCTGTGCCGTCGGACGGTGGAGGTGGGTACCTACTACTGGCGGGAGACCGCCGCCCCGGCCGGCTACGACCTGCCGGCCGAGCCGGTGTTCGGCCCGCTGGTGCTGACCCCGGCCAACGCCGCGGCCGGCGTCCAGGTGACCGCCAAGGACTGCCCGTCGCCGAAGCCCCCGGCCACCGGCGCGATCCACCTGACCAAGAAGGACGCCTGGTCGGGCAAGCCGCTCGACGGCGCGGTGTTCGAGCTGTGGCGGGAGGCCAACGGCATTCCCGGTCTGCAGACCATCGGCATCAACCCGGACATCCGGGCGGGTGACTGCACCACCGCGGCCGGCGGCGGCTGCGACTTCAAGCACCTGCCGACCGGTCAGTACTACCTGCGGGAGACCGCCGCACCCGCCGGCTACCGACTGCCGCCGGACCCGGTCAGCGGACCCTACCGGGTGAACGCCGACGACTGCGTCACCGTCGCCCTCACCAACAAGAAGGACGACGACTGCTGATGACGGGCGTTCATCCGACCGGGTGAACCGGTGGCCGGGACCGTTCTGGGGTCACTCCCGCCCAGGACGGTCCCGGCCCCGGCCCGGCGGCGATCCCCGACCACGGCCCGGCGACCCGTCGCGGAGCGATTCGTCCGCGCACGGCTTTGCCGAGCCATGGTCGAACATTGGCGTTCGACTGACCGGTACGCCCGGGTGCGTTCACCGCCCGTCCGCGTCCGGTCAACACGTGACTGGGAGAGTCCCTGTCCATGGAAACTCCGAACATGGGCGTGCCGGCGAAGCTCGCCGAACGCATGAGCATGGCCGAGCAGCACGAGTACCTGCGGGCCCGTTTCTCCCGCCGCCGGATGCTGCGCGCCGGTGCTGTCTCGGTGGGCGCGCTCGCCGTGGGCGGCGCTCTCGGCGGTACCGCCTCGGCCGCCCCCGTCGCGCCGCAGCTGCTGGCCGGCGGCGCCACCGCGGGCATCGACGGCTCGCTGGTCGCCCCGATCGGGCGTCACCTCGCCTTCGGGCCCGAGCCGGACACCCAGTTCCGGGTCTCCTGGCAGGTGCCGGCCCCGGTGAAGCGGCCGTTCCTGCGCTACGGCAAGAACCCGTGGGACCTCAGCCACAAGATCGAGGCGGAGGTGCGCAACCTGCACACCCCGGCCCTCACTCCCACCGGCAAGGCCGTGGACCAGTACTACCTGCACGTGGCGCTGGAGGACCTGCGCCCCGACACCACCTACTACTACGGTGTCGGACACCAGGGCTTCGACCCGGCCTCGCAGCAGGCGATCTCCACCCTCGGCACCTTCCGTACCGCGCCCTCGCGCGACCACCGCTGGGGCAAGGTGTACGAGCCGTTCACCTTCACCGCCTTCGGTGACCAGGGCGTCAGCGACCACGCCAAGGGCAACGACCACATCATCCTGGCCCAGAACCCGGCCTTCCACCTGCACGCCGGCGACATCTGCTACGCCGACCCGGCGGGCTCCGGCCAGGACTCCGACAAGTCGGTGTTCGACGCCACCACCTGGGACGCCTTCCTGGTGCAGACCGAGACGGTCGCCTCGAAGGTGCCGTGGATGGTCTCCTACGGCAACCACGACATGGAGGCCTGGTACTCGCCGAACGGCTACGGCGGCGAGAACGCCCGCTTCTACCTGCCGGACAACGGCCCGGACAAGCGCAGCGTCCCCGGTGTCTACTCCTTCCGCTACAAGAACGTCGGCGTCGTCTCGCTGGACGCCAACGACATCTCCTACGAGATCCCGGCCAACCTGGGCGTCTCGGCGGGCAAGCAGACCCGCTGGCTGGAGCGCACCCTCAAGGACCTGCGCAACGACGAGACCGTCGACTTCGTCGTGGTCTTCTTCCACCACTGCGCCTTCTCGACCACCCACCAGCACGCCTCCGAGGGCGGCGTGCGCGAGGCCTGGGTGCCGCTGTTCGAGAAGTACCGGGTCGACCTGGTGATCAACGGTCACAACCACGTCTACGAGCGCACCGACGCGATCCTCGGCAACAAGGTCGCCAAGGCCGTGCCGAGCGGCGCCACCGTCGAGCCGGCCACGGACGGCGTGGTCTACGTGACGGCGGGAGCGGCCGGCCGCAGCCTGTACCGCTTCGACGCCCCGGACACCTACGAGGGCCACGAGAACCGCCTCGACTCGGTGGACACCTACTACTTCGCCAAGGGCGGCGGCAAGGTGACCGAGACGGTGGAGTGGTCGCGGGTCCGCTACACCGGCTACTCGTTCATCAAGGTGGACGTCAAGCCCGCCCACCTGGGCCAGAAGTCGGAGATGACCGTCACCGCTCTGGCGGAGGACGGCACCCGGGTCGACCACTACACCGTCCTGCGCACGGTCGGCGAGGGCTGGGACAGCGACCGCGACGACGACGGCGAGGGCGGCGGCTGGGGCTGGTAGTCCCGGTCCTGCTTCGTGCTGTTTCCTGACGTACGTCCTGACGTACCCACGGACCCCGGCGCTCGTTCAGCGCCGGGGTCCGTACATGATCACGGCGACCCCCGCCAGGCAGACCAGGGCCCCCAGCACGTCGTAGCGGGTCGGCCGGAAGCCGTCCACGACCACGCCCCACAGCAGCGAGCCGGCCACGAACACGCCGCCGTACGCGGCGAGCACCCGGCCGAAGGCGGCGTCCGGCTGGAGCGCCGCCACGAAGCCGTACCCGCCGAGCACGACCACTCCCACCCCGGCGAGCCACCACGGCCGCGCCTCGCGCACGCTCTGCCAGATCAGCCAGCAGCCGCCGATCTCGGCGAGCGCGGCGAGCACGAACAGGGCGACGGAACGCAGAACGGTCATAGCGGTCCAGCCTAGGCGGCCGGACCCGTGCGGCCGCCTTCGGGCCGGGGCGCATGTGTGAAGCCCCCTGCCCATCGTTCGGGAATCCCGAACGGTCGGCAGGGGGCTTCGCGCAGGAGCCGGGTCAGGACTCCCGGACGTCGTGCTCCCGGACGTCGTGCTCCCGGACGTCGCCGCGGACGTCGCGCTCCCTGAGTTCGGCGATGACGCGCGCGACGGTGACGAAGTCGCTGTCCACGTGCAGCACCGGGTAGTTGTAGTGCGCCGCGACCGAGCACAGCAGCAGGTCCACCGTGCCTGCCGAGCGGTGCTGCCCCTTCTGGGTGAGCTTGTACTGGGCGTTGAGGGCCCAGTCCTCACCACCCTTCGGGATGCCGAGCGCGGGGCCGAAGAGGTCGTTGAGCTCCTCCTCCAGCTCGTCACGGTGCGCCGGACCGGTGGCCGAGTAGAGGATCTCCGACTTGGTCACCTTGGCGATCCTGATGAGCCCGGACTCCAGCGGCCCTCGCCAGCGGGCGAGCGCCACCGGATCGCGCATCAGGTGGACGAACCCCGAGGTGTCGATCAGGTAGCCGAGGTCGTTCATGTGTCATTCCTCCCCGCCCGTCTTCCGGGCCTGATGGATCCGCTCCGTCGGGTCGAACTCCCCCCGGGTCGCACGTGCGGACAGCTTCTCCAGCGCCTCGATCCGCTTCAGTCGGTTGACGTAGTCGGCGAGGGCGCCGTTGATGGTGTCCTTCTTGGTGCTGGTCCCCATGAGGCGCATGGCCTCGGCGAGGATCGCGTCGTCGACGTCGACGTTGGTCATACTCATTTTCGCGCCTCCGTTGATGATGTGGCAAATCTATCCACGTCATCCACATTAATCGCCCGGGCGTGAGATTGGCAAGTTGAAATGTCCATATTTGTGCCTACATGTCGATTGCTTAATGCAATGAGTTCGACCAAAGTGCGGCAGCCCCCGCGTGGGGGGCGCGGGGGCTGCCGGGTGGAGGGCTGCCGGGTGGAGGGCGGTCGGGGGCGGGGCGGCCCGGTTCGGGTCCGGAGTCGGAGTCGGGCCCGGGCCCGGGGCCGGGGTCGGGTTCAGACCTGGCGGTAGGTGGCGAGGAAGCGGCCGATGCGGTTGATGGCGGTCTCCAGGTCGTCGGCCCGGGGGAGGGTGACGAAGCGGAAGTGGTCCGGGCGGGGCCAGTTGAAGCCGGTGCCCTGGACGATGTGGATCTTCTCGCGGAGCAGCAGGTCCAGGACGAACCGCTCGTCGTCGACGATCCGGTGGACGGCCGGGTCGAGCCTCGCGAAGGCGTAGAGGGCACCCTTGGGCTTGACGCAGCTGACGCCGGGGATCTCGTTCAGGGCCCGGTGGGCGACGTCGCGCTGTTCGGCGAGCCGCCCGGT
This sequence comes from Kitasatospora sp. NPDC089913, assembly GCF_044748625.1. Classification (NCBI taxonomy): domain Bacteria; kingdom Bacillati; phylum Actinomycetota; class Actinomycetes; order Kitasatosporales; family Streptomycetaceae; genus Kitasatospora; species Kitasatospora sp. NPDC089913. The sequence goes on from NZ_JBIVGI010000001.1 coordinate 779,456, forward strand.
GGGCAGGACCAGGTCGTTGATCGACTGGTGGCCGCCGAGCGCGGCCTGGACCGCGTACTGGGCCGGCACGTTCGGGCACAGGCGCATGCCCGCGAGCATGGTCAGGCCCTCCAGGTAGTCGCTCGCGTGCTGCTTGGGGCCGCTGACGACCAGCCAGCCGCTGCGGAAGCCCGCCACCCGGTAGGACTTGGAGAGTCCGTTGAAGGTGAGGGTCAGCACGTCGTCGGCCAGGGCGGCCAGGCAGTGGTGCTCGACGCCGTCGTAGAGGATCTTGTCGTAGATCTCGTCGGCCAGCACCATCAGCTGGTGCCGGCGGGCGAGGTCGAGGATGCCCTCCAGCAGCTCCTTCGGGTAGACCGCGCCGGTGGGGTTGTTGGGGTTGATGACCACGATCGCCTTGGTCCGGGCGGTGATCTTGGCGGCGATGTCGTCGAGGTCGGGGAACCACTCCGCCTGCTCGTCGCAGAGGTAGTGCACCGCCTTGCCGCCGGCCAGCCGGACCGACGCCGTCCACAGCGGGAAGTCCGGCGCCGGGACGAGCACCTCGTCGCCGTCGTCCACCAGTGCGGTGACGGCCATCTGGATCAGCTCCGAGGCGCCGTTGCCGAGATAGACGTCGTTGACGGTCACCCCGTCGACCCCGCGCTGCTGGTAGTACTGCACCACGGCCCGGCGGGCCGGCAGGATGCCGCGCGAGTCGCTGTAGCCGTGCGCCCGCGGGAGGTTGCGGATGATGTCCTGGAGGATCTCCTCCGGCGCCTCGAAGCCGAACGTGGCCGGGTTGCCGGTGTTCAGCCGGAGCACGCTGTGCCCCGCCTCCTCCAGTGCGTTGGCCTGGTCGACCACCGGGCCGCGGATCTCGTAACACACGTCATTCAGCTTGCTGGACTGCCGAAACTCCATCTGCGGCCTCCCGACCGTCACCCCACGCCGACCCTGGTTGCTTTGTTCTACCAAGTGGGCACTTGGAAAGTCCAACCTTTTGGCTATGCTGATCCGCATGTCACGCCGAAGCTACGACCAGTACTGCGCCGTCGCCCGCGCCCTGGACGCGGTGGGGGAGCGCTGGAGCCTCCTGATCGTCCGTGAACTCCTGGCCGGCCCGCGCCGCTACACCGACCTGCACGCCGACCTGCCCGGCGTCTCCACCGACATCCTCGCCGCGCGGCTCAAGCAGCTGGAGGGCGAGGGCGTCGTCGAGCGCCGCCGCCTGGAGCGACCGGCCAACGCCACCGTCTACGAGCTGACCGGGCGCGGGGCCGCGCTGCGGCCGGTCGTCGAGGCGCTCGGCGGCTGGGGACTCGACGCGCTGGGCGAGCAGCGGCCGACCGACGCGGTGCGGACGCACTGGGTCACCGGCGGGGCGGTGACGGCGGGGGCGGGTCCGGCGGGAGTGAGTCCGGCGGGTGCGGGTCCGTCCGGGGCGGGTCCGGCGGGCGACGTGAACGCGGCGGGTGGCGCGGAGGTGGTCGCCGCGACGGTGGCCGGCTGAGCTCCGGCTCCGGTCCGGCTCGGGTCCGGCTTCGGTCCGGCGGTGCTCCGGTCGTGGTGGGGTCGCCCGTTGCGCCGGGTGGCCGGTCGCGGGGGCGCCCGTGTGGGAGGCGCCGCGCCCGCGACCGGCGGTGGGGAGCGGCCGCGGCGCCCGACACCCCCGAGGCCGGACGCCGCGGAGCGCACGGCCCGTGGTTCCCCCCCCCGGCCGTTCCTCCCGACGTCCCCACTCTGCCCAGCACCGATCAACGCGCGATCGGCGTCCGCTTGCCGCGGACGTTGAGTCGCCGCCGATCCGCGCGGGTGGGCGCGGGACGCGACCCGGGTGGGTGGGGTACGCGGGTGCGCCCGGGGCCGCACGCGTACGATCGTCGGGCCATGGAGAACACGCAGAACACGCCCACCGCCTTTCGCAGTTACGTCGCCGTCGGGGACTCCTTCACCGAGGGCATGTGCGACGACCTGCTGCCCGACGGCCACTACCGGGGCTGGGCCGACCGTCTGGCCGCCCGGCTCGCGGCCGAACACCCGGTCGGAGGTCCGGGCGACGGCTTCCGGTACGCCAACCTCGCCGTCCGCGGCAAGCTCATCGGCCAGATCCACGACGAGCAGGTCGACCGGGCCGCCGGTCTGGGTGCCGAACTGGTCACCCTGGCCGGCGGGCTCAACGACGTGCTGCGCCCGCGCTGCGACATCGCCCGGGTCGAGGAACTCCTCGGCTCGGCCGCCACCCGGCTGCGCGCCACCGGCGCCACCGTGGTCATGTTCAGCAGCACCGACCCCACCCGCCGGATGGCCGGCTCGGCCCGGCTGCTCCCGGCGATCCTGCGGATGAAGGACTTCGTCCACGAGCTCGCCCAGGACCCGGGCATCGCGGTGGTCGACCTGTTCTCCGCGCCCTGCTTCGACGACCGCCGGCTCTGGGCCGAGGACCGGCTGCACCTCTCGCCCGAGGGCCACCGCCGGGTCGCCGAAGCGGTGCTGGAGTCGCTCGGCCGGCCCGCCGGCTTCGACTGGCGCGCCCCGCTCCCGGCCACCGCCCCGCCGACCCGCTCCGAGAAGCTGGCCGCCGACGCCCGTTGGGTCCGCACCCACCTCGGCCCCTGGATCGGCCGCCGGCTCACCGGCCGCTCCTCCGGCGACGGCCGCGCGCCGAAGCGCGCCGAGCTGGCACCCTACGAGGGCTGAGCCGCAGAGTCGGACGGCTCCTGCGAGGCGCGGCGCCGAGGCGACGACGGCCGACTTCCTCCGGGAGGAGGAGTTGGTTCGGACTCCGTGGCGTCAGGCTGAGGTGCCGCTCCGGGAGCCAGGCGGCGAACTGAGCCGGGCGCCTTCATGACCCTGAAACCCGTACAAGAAGCGAGTGGCTGTACGCCGGCGGGAGGAACGGACACAAAGGGGTGCACCCTCAGGATCGAGCGGGGGGACGTGGTCGGCGAGCACGGTTGTGCACGCCGGACCAGCATGCCTGTGCGCCCGCGGCCACGCCGTCACAGGTCGGCCCGGTGCCGACCGACCTGGGTTGTCGAGGCGGCGGTCGTCGCCGGGTCGGCCGCAGTCGACCTCCGTCGCCGATTCCGCGCACCGGCCACCCTCGTGCGGCAGCACCACGGAGGGCCAACCCTTTCGACGCGGCACGTGCCGACGTCGGGTCGACCAGTCGGAGGGCAGGCGTTCCCGGCGGTCGCCGGTGGACCATGCCATGGCGCCCCTCGATGAAGTGAGTGGATCAGTCCTGAAGTTGGCAGGCCCCGTCAACAGAATCCGGTCCGGTCCAATGCAGTCGTTGGCTACGCTGAGCCGGTGGAATCCGACCTCGACGGAGAGCTGGGCCCATCCGTGAACATGTTTCGCCGGAGGCCACTACGGCCGGGCTGGTTCGGACGGCGGATGCGTCTGGCGGCACTCCTGGGTGTGCTTGCAGTACTGCTGCTTCTCGTCCCGTCCAGCCTCTTTCTGGCCGAGGAAGAGGCTTCCGCTGACAGCGTCGCCGCAATCTCAGGACTTGTCGCGGCACTCGCTGGTCTTCTGTCGGCGGTTGCCGCCGTTCTCACAGCGGTTGCCTCCTTGATCACGTTGAGGCGAGCCAGATCGGAACGGACAGTCGGGTCGGAAGCCTCCGTGCCCCCGCCGCAGCCCGCTGGGCCACCCCGCGAGGTCGGAGGTCCGTCGGGCGCCGAGACTGGGCCGTGATCACCCTCCGTCCTGGAGAAGACCGTTCCTTGCTCCGTGCCTGGAACGGCGGCTGGTGTGTGCGTCGGTCATCCGTGGAGCCGGTCGCCCCTGGCCTCGCCGGGTGTCATGTCGCCCGGGATCTCGAACGACGAGATCACCTCGCCCCGGTGGTGTTCCAGCAGTTGAAGGTTACGGAGCTTGATCCGGTCCGGGTTTCCCGTGGTGGTGGTTGCTGAGGAACTCCCGCTGCCACACGGGCGGCTCTGCGGTGAGTTCCTCCTCACCCGGCGTCGCCCAGCCGCCCGTGGGTACCAGGTCGTCGAGGACGAGCAGGTGGCGGAGCACCTCGGACCCGGCCCAGGCGTCCGAGCAGCTCTGCGAGTGGTGGCTGGTCAGGGACGGGGGCCAGTCCGAGCGGGCCCCACGAGACCGAGCTCCGCCGTCACCGCACCCAGGGCTTCGCTGGTGTTCACCCAGCTCGTGAAGACATCGGCCGCAACTCCCGTGCGCCTGTCGGCCGGGTGCTTCGCCGGCTCGGGGCTCAGCCCCGGAACAGGTTGTGGCCGACGTCCGACGGCACCGCGTCCTGGTACGGGACGGCGTCCGGGCCGGGCACCTGCTCGCCCGGGACCGGCTCGGTGCTCTCCCGGTGCAGCAGGTACACGCCGTCCTCCGACCAGACCGTCCGGTACCCGTGCGCGAGCAGCAGCTCGATCCGCGCCGCCTGCTCCCGGTCGGTCCGGAACGGGAAGGACCGCTTGTCCGCGCGGATCAGCACGTACTCGCGTCCGCGCGGCTTCTCGTCCACCAGCACCACGTCCGCCCGAGCGGTCAGCCGGGGCGCCGCCTGGTTGTCCGCCTCCACGGACGCGCCGTCCGGGACCAGCGCCGCGCCGCGCAGCAGTGCCGCCTCGCTCGGCTTCGGCTGCCAGTAGGCCGGGACGAACAGGTTCGCCACTCCCAACGGCACCGCCGCCGCGACGGTCACGGCCGCCGCCGCCACCCCGAGCCGCCGGGTGAGCACCCGGCCGTGGCAGCGGCCCAGCACCTCCAGTGCGGCGACCAGCAGGATCGGCCACAGGAAGGCGTCGTAGTGCCGGGCGATCGACCAGTGGTTCGGGTTGCTGGACAGCACCCGCTCGGCCAGCAGCGGGACGGCCAGGAGCACCGTCGCCGAGCGGAGCGGGAGGGCGAACAGGGTGCCGAAGATCCAGAGCAGCAGCAGCGGCTTCAGCGGGACGTCGAAGGAGGCCGAGAGCAGCCGGGCCGGGTCCGCCAGGACGTTGGCGACCGCCGAGCCGCCGTCCTCGCCGAGCGCCTGGTAGTTCCAGTAGTAACCGGGCACGCCACCCATGGCCGGTACCAGCTGGGCGATCGCGAGCGCCGAGGCGAGCGGGCCGCCGAGCAGCAGCCCCGCGCCCCAGCGCACGGCCGGACGGCGCCGGGCCGGATCCGGGTCCCGCCGGGCCCGCAGCAGCAGCACCAGGCCGTAGGCGCCCACGGCCAGACCCATGTCCTCCTTGGTGCAGCACAGCAGCAGGCCGGCCAGTGCCGAGGCCCAGTACTGCCGGGCCATGCCGCGCTCCAGCATCAGCAGCGTGAGCGGCACCGCGAACGCCACCTCGTGGAACCCGCCGCGCGAGGCGACCAGCAGCGGCCACCCCAGCCCGTACGCGAGCGCGGCCAGGTCGGCGGCGCGGCGGGCGGTGCGGGGGTCGGCGTCGGCGAAGCAGCGCCAGGCGATCCGGCGGATCAGCGGCACCCCGGCGGCGAAGCAGAGCGCCTGGCCGAGGAGCAGTGAGCGCGGGTCGTCCCACAGCCAGTAGAGCGGCGCCATCAGCGCGATCACGGGGGAGAAGTGGTCGCCGAGCAGCGAGAAGCCGGGCGGGAACTCGTGGTGGAAGCTCTTCAGCGTCGAGACCGGCAGGCCGAGGTGCGCGTAGCCGCGCACGCCCTGGTCGAAGATCCCGAGGTCGAAGCCGCCGAGCTGGGCGGTGGTCCACTGCTGGAGGCCGATCGCGAGGCAGACCGCGAAGCAGAGCAGGGTGAGGCCCAGGGTGCGGGCGCGCGGGGGGATCCGGAGCGCCGGTCCGGAGGTGTCGGCGTTGCCGGAGGTGCCGGTAGCGCTCACGCTGGCGGTGGTGTCGGTGGTGTCGGTGGCACCCTCGGTGTCCGGGTACGGCGTCACGTCGTGCCGGGACATGCCTTGGGTCCTCCGTTGGTGCTGTGGTGCTGTGGTGCCGTACTGCGGTACCGACGCCGTGGTGCCGGCGCCGGTTCCGTGGTGCTGGGGGTTCGGCCGACCAGACTAGCCGACGGCCGTTCGAAGCGGTCGGTACGCTCTACAGCGCACCGACCGTCGTCCTGGAGGAACAACAGCACCGTGAGCGTCCCGAGCATCAACCTCGTCTCCGACTGCGGTAGCTGCTTCGGGTTGTGCTGTGTGGCGCTGCCTTTCGCCGCCGGTACGGACTTCGCCACCGACAAGGCCGCCGGCACCCCCTGCCGCAACCTCCGGACCGACTTCGGCTGCGGGATCCACGAGCGGCTGCGCGAGACCGGCTTCCCCGGCTGCACGGTGTACGACTGCTTCGGGGCCGGACAGCAGGTCTCCCAGGTGGTCTTCGGCGGGCGCAGCTGGCGGGAGGCGCCGGAGACCGCCCGGACGATGTACGAGGTGTTCCCTGTGGTGCGGCAGCTGCACGAGCTGCTCCATTACCTCACCGAGGCGCTCACCTTCGCCCCGGCCCGCCCCGTCCACGGGGAGCTGCGCCGGGCCCTGGAGGAGACGGAGCGGCTGGTCGGCGGCACACCGCAGGAGATCCTCGCGGTCGACGTCCCCACTCACCGGCAGACGGTGGCCGAGCTGCTGCTCCGGGCCGGCGAGCTGGTCCGGGCCGCCGTCCCGCGCCGGCGCGAGCACCGGGGGGCGGACCTCTTCGGTGCCCGGCTGCGGGGTGCGGACCTGCGCGGCGCCAACCTCCGGGGCGCGATGCTGGTCGCGGCCGACCTCTCCGGGGCGGACCTCCGGCTCGCCGACCTGATCGGCGCGGACCTGAGGGACGCGAACCTGGCCGGTGCCGACCTGACCGAGGTGCTCTTCCTCACCCAGACCCAGCTGAACGCGGCCCGCGGCGACGCCGCCACCCGCCTTCCGGCCGCCCTGGACCGGCCCGCGCACTGGCCGGAGACCGCCGATGCCCCGGCCCCGGCCGGACGCGCGCCCCGCAAGCCGCAGGGCGGTAACGGCTCCGGCGGCCGCTCCGGCGGACGGCCGAAGGGCGGCGGTCAGGGCGGTAGTCGGAGCGGCGGGCAGGGCGGCGGTCAGGGTGGCGGTCGTCAGGGGAGGCCGCGCCGCGGCTGAGCGGGACCGCCGCTCCGGCGCGAGGGTCAGCCGGCGAGCAGGCGGGAGCCGGTCGCGGGATGTCGGCGGAGCAGCGCGCACCCGGCCCCCGTGAGGAGCAGCAGGGCGACGGCGGCGAGCGCGTACGCGGAGCCGGCCGGGTGGAGCGGCCAGGCCCAGGGCCGGGGGCTGCCGTCCGGGTGCCAGCCCGCCGCCGAGCAGAGCAGGGGGACGGCGGCGAGCGCGGCGGCGGCCGGGCGGTGGCCGATCAAGGGGTGGAACAGCAGCGCGAGGCCGAGGTAGCCGGCGATGTTGCGGGCGACGACCAGCGCGAGCGCCCCCTGTCCGGCGGCGTACGCGAGGCTGCCGCAGGTGGCCCCGGCGGCGGCCAGGGCGAGTGCGAGGCCGACGTCCAGTCCGCGCAGGGACCGCCCGGCGACGGTCTCGGTGCGCAGGTCGCCCCGGCCCAGCCCGTGCAGCAGGAACACCGCCGGGAGCAGCGTGATCACGTGCGCGAGCAGGAAGTGACCGGCCTGGCCGTGCAGCGCCGGCACCGGCAGTTCGCCGTCGCCGAGGAGCAGACCGGAGGCCACCGTCCCGGCGAGGACGGCCACGAGCAGCGGCACCGCGCGCGCCTTGCACCACCAGATCACCGCTCACCCCCGATCGCCGCGCCGGCGTGCGGGACCGGCGGGGGCAGGGTGCCGCAGTCGGCCAGGGCGTCCAGGGCGGCCCGGTACCAGGCGAGCTGGGTGGCCTCGGGCGTCTGGAGCAGTTGGGCCGCGCGGGCGCTGTCGGCCGGGGTGAAGCGGCCGGCGGCTGAGCCCTCTGTGATTCCGGTGGTTCCGGTCGTGGTGGCGGTGGTGGTCACGGTGGCGGTGGCGGTGAGCCACGCGGTGGCCGTGCCGGCGGCGGCCGCGGCGGGATAGGGGTCGCCGCGGCGGGCGCAGTCCGGGGTACGGGGGAGCAGTCCGCCGACCACGGCGGCGGTGACGTCCGGCGCCCGCGCGTCGGTCGGGACCCCGAGCCCGGCCTCACCGGGCCCGGGTCGGGCGGCCATGGTGAACACCGCCGGGACGGGGACGCCGTGGGCGGCCAGGGCCCCGGCCGTCCGCCGGACCTCCTCGCGGACCAGGACCGAGCGGGCGGCGCCGAGTTCGGGCCAGAGGCAGACGCGCGGCTGCCCGGAGTCGCAGCGCAACGCGGCGGAGGACCGGGGGCGCACCGGTTCGGGGCCCAGGTCGCGGGCGGTCCAGCCACCCAGTGCGACCCCGCCCGCCGTGACCGCGAGCGCGACGGCGAGGGCGAGCGGGCTCCCGCGCCGTCGGACGAGCAGGACGGCGGCTGCGCAGACCGCTCCGGAGAAGGCCAGCGAGGCCGCTACCGCCCGTCCGTCCAGCACCTGGTCCACCGCGCAGCAGTCGGACAGCCCGCCGCCGACCAGGTGCCGCGGCCAGTAGGTGTCGAACGCGACCGGGTAGGCGTTCAGGACGAAGCTGCTGATCAGTGCGAGCGGGACGGCGACCAACGGCGCGAGCACCCGGCCGACGACCGAGCCGACCAGGGTGTTGGCGAGCAGCAGGCCCGCCCAGACGGCGAGTACGCCCGGCTGGGGCACGCCGTCCGCGGCGCCGCCGGCCAGCGCCGCGGTGGTGAGCGCGGCGAGCATGCCGAGTCCGCCCATCAGCGCGACCGGCAGCAGCACCGGGGTGGTGATGGCGAGGGCGGAGCGCACCGGCGAGCGGCCGAACACACCGCCCCGGTGCAGCCGGCCGCCCTCCCAGGCGCCGGCGGCGGCGCAGGCCGCACAGGTGAACGGCAGTGCGAGGCTGGCGTGTCCGGCGGCGGCGAGCCCGTAGGCGGGGGTGACCCAGGCGGTCAGCTCGTCGCCGAGCGCGACCAGGACGAAGCCGAGCAGGAAGGGCAGCACCCGGGTGCCCGCCGAGACCCTGAGAACGGTGCGCAGCAGCATGTCAGGTCTCCCGCTCGATCAGGCGGGCGTACGCGGCCTCGGCGCTCGGCGCACCGGCGGCGGTTCCGCCTCCGGGGACCGGCACGGCCGCCGGAGGACGGCCGGAGCCGTCCGTCCTGCCTCCGGTCCCCGTCCCGTCGGCGGTCCTGTCCCCGGTCCTGCCCCCGCCCCCGGTCCCGTCGTCGGCCGCCAGCGCGTGGAAGTCCTCGGTGGCGCCCTGGAATCTGACCTGCCCCCGGTCCAGCACCACCACCTGCCGGTACGTGCCGGCGAGGTCCTCGGTCTGATGGGTGGAGACGATCACGTTCACCTCGTTCGTCAACTCCTCCACCAGGGCGCGGAACACCGCCCGCTGGGTGGGATCGAGGCCGGCGGTCGGCTCGTCCATCAGGATCAGTTCGCTGTGGTGGGCGAGGCAGCCGGCGATGCCCATCCGGCGCAACTGGCCGCCGGACAGCCGGTGTCCGTCCCGGTCGGCCAGCTCGCCGAGGCCGACCCGGGCGAGTGCGACCGCCGAGGCCTGCCAGGCGGCGGCCCTGGACATGCCCTTCAACCAGCCGCAGTACGCCACCTGTTCGCGGACGCTGAGGCCGGGGACCGGGGTGATCTGCTGCGGCAGCCAGGCCACCGCCCGCCGGTAGGCGGCCCGGTCGCCCGCGCCGGCCGCCGGATCGACGCCGTGCCAGCTGACGGATCCCCGGCGGGGGCTCAACTGGGAGGCGGCGAGGGCCATGAGGGTGGATTTGCCCGCGCCGTTGGGGCCGAGCAGGACGGTGGCCGGATTGTCGATCCGCAGATCGAGGCCGGTGAAGAGGCGGGCCTTCCGGCCGTACTGGAATTCGATGCGCTGGAATTCAAGAGCCATGGCAGGGACGACGCATTTCGCTCGGGAAAGGGGTGTGCGGTGCCGGCGGGCGGGGGCGGCCGCCGGCGCCGCACGTCGAGGAGGTGGGCCGGTGAAGGATGGCGGGAAAGGGCGGGACGAAAAGGGCGGGGCGAACGGTGCGGTGGTGAGGGTGCGGCGGTGAGGGCGGGGCGGGCGCTCGGGGTGACGGCGCTCAGTACCGGGTGGTCACGGTGTCCACCCAGAGCCTGGAGCCGCTGCGCACGCCCTCCAGGACGAAGTAGTAGTCGCCGGCACTCTGGTCGCCCCAGGTGGAGGTGTCGCAGTGGTTGGAGCGGTGTCCGTAGGCCTTGTCGGGTCCGAAGACGTCCTTGTACAGCTGGAGGTCGGCGTCCTTGAAGTCGTTGTTCCCGGTCTGGCAGCCCTGGAAGGCGACGGAGGTGGCGACGTCGTCGCGGTCGCTGTCCGCCCACCGGCGGGATTCCGAGCCGGGGCCCCAGCTGCTGATGTAGGACGCCCAGGAGCCCTCGGCGAGGGCGGGGGTGGCGCCGGCGAAGCCGAGCAGCGCGGCGGTCACCAGCAGGCCGCGGAGTACGCGGCCGGAGTGGTTCTCTGCGTCCATGGTCCGTCCGATCATTCCGGTGGCGCCGCCGGTCGGGCGGTGCCATGCAGGCAGAAGGAAACGAGCGGTGGTTCGACCGGAACGGTCGCGGTCACCCGGTCGGCCGAGCCCCCGCGGAAATGACCTTAGCGTGCACGAACAGGTGGCCAGCACTATTTTTTCCGGCCATTCGGACGGGTCTGGCCGGAGGGCGGAACTCTGGCAAGCGGATGATCGAGAGTTGCCGGAATTTCCTGGACCGAACGCTTTTTCGGCGATAATCGATCCACAGTGTTCGCTTTTCTTCTACTGCTGGACCGATTCCTTTTTCATGTGATTGTCGTCCTGGTGCTGTACTGGCCGGTTCCGGCCTACCGGCGGGCGCCCTCGGGCGGCTCCGGAAGCAGCCGCGCGCGCAGTCGGCCGATCAGCGCCTCGTCCACCCCAACCGTGCCGGTGGCATAACCGTGGACCGAGCCGTGAGCGGCGGTCAGGTCCGCGAGCACGAGCCGGATCACGTCCTCCGGCGCGCGACCGAAGCCCGGCCAGCGCAGCGTGCGCCCCGGGTTGGCGGCCCGCCAGTCGGCCACCAGGCGCGCGGTGGCGAGCTCGGTGAGCGCGAAGTCGGCGGCCACGTCGTCCTCGCCGACGCCGAGCAGCCTGAGTACCAGCGCGGCGATCAGTCCGGTGCGGTCCTTGCCCGAGGCGCAGTGGAACACGACCGGCCGGTCGGCGTCGGCGATCAGCTCCAGGACGGTGCGGATCTCCGCGACGCCGTCCTCGGTCACCTCGGCGAAACGATCCGCCAGATACCGCCAGGGGTCGACGTCGGGATCGATCTCGGCCTGGTCGTACGGCCGGTGCTCGATCGAGAGGTTGTGGTACGCGACGCCCGCCAGCTCAGGGATCCTGCCCTTGCGGGCGATCTCCCACGGGTAGCGCAGGTCGATCACGGTGCCGATGTCCAGCGCCCGGAACCGTTCGAGGTCGGCGGGCGAGGTGAGCGTTCCGAGCGAGGCCGAGCGGTAGAGCCGCCCCCACCGGACCGTCCGCCCGTCGGCGGTCGGGTAGCCGCCCAGGTCGCGGAAGTTGTGCGGTCCCTCGAAGGCGATGTGGCGGGTCATGTCCGCACCCTATCGGGCGGGTTCGCCGCGGTGGGGAGCGGCCCGGTGTCGCTCGGGTGCCGCGACCAGCGCCTCCAGCAGGCCCGGGAAGCACTCCGCGAACTCCTCGCGCCGCAGCGCGTTCATCCGCGAAGTGCCCACGTAGTGCTGGCGGATCAGCCCGGCCTCGCGCAGGACGTGGAAGTGGTGGGTGGCCGTCGACTTGCTGACCGGCAGCTCGATCACCCCGCACGGCAGGTCCTCGCCGGCCGCGTGCAGGGCGCGGACGATCTGCCGCCGCACCGGGTCGACGAGGGCTTCCAGCACCTGCTGGAGCGTGATCGTCCGCAGGTCGGGGTGCGGGGGGACGCGGTCCCGCGCGGGGGTGGAGCCGGTGCGCGGTGCGGTTCGTGCCATGGGTGGTCGGCCTCCTGTCCTCGTGCCCGTCATGGTACGACACTGATCGAAGTACGACAGCAATCAAAGTTTGACAGGTGTCGCACTTTGGGTTTGAGTGTGGAACACGAGCTGACGAGGCGTCGGAAGCGAACCGCCCGGTGCGGAAGCGGACGCGACAGAGGGGGAGTCGAACATGGTCAGGACCGTGCTGTTCCACGAGCTGGGCGGGCCCGAGGTGCTGCGGCTGGAGGAGGCGCCGATCGCCGGGCCCGGCCCCGGCGAGCTGCTGGTCCGCATCGACGCGATCGGCCTCAACCGGGCCGAGGTGCTGTACCGCAGCGGCCAGTACATCGAGGACGTCCGGGAGTTCCCCGGCCGCCTCGGCAGCGAGGCGGCGGGCGTGGTCGAGGCGATCGGCCCGGCCGTCACGGGGTTCGCCGTCGGCGACGCGGTGAGCGTCGTCCCGGCCTTCTCGATGAACGACTACGCCGTCTACGCGGAGCGCGCCGTCGTCCCGGCGAACGCGGTGGTGCACCGGCCCGAAGGACTCGACGCGGTGGGCGGCGCGGCGGTCTGGATGCCCTATGTCACCGCGTACGGCGCCATGGTGGAGGCCGGCGGTCTGCGGGCCGGCGACACCGTGGTGATCACCGCGGCCTCCAGCAGCGTGGGTCTGGCGGCGATCCGGATCGCCGAGCGCGTCGGCGCCGTCCCGATCGCCACCACCCGCACCGCGGCCAAGCGGGAGGCCCTGCTGAAGGCCGGCGCCGCCGAGGTGGTCGTGACCGAGGAGGAGGATCTCGCCGCCCGCGTCCTGGAGCTGACCGGCGGCCGGGGCGCGGAGCTCGTCCTCGACGCCGTCGCCGGGCCCGGAGTCGTCGACCTCGCCCGCGCCCTCGCCCAGGGCGGCGCACTCGTTCTCTACGGCGCCCTCAGCGGCGAGGACACCCCCTTCCCGCCGATGCCGGTGATGAAGGGCAAGTCCATGCGCAGCTACACCCTGCACGAGATCACCACCGACCCCGAGGGCCTGCGCCGCGCCGAGGCCTTCGTCGCCTCCGGCCTGCGCACCGGCGCCTTCGAGCCCGCGGTGGACCGGGTCTTCCCCTTCGAGGAGATCGCCGACGCCCACCGGTACCTGGAGGGCGGCAGCCAGATCGGCAAGATCGTGGTGACCGTCGACCACTGACGCACCGGTCGGCAGTCCGGCGGCACCGCGGCGGTTCCCGCGGTTCCCGCCGTGGACGTGGGACCGTGCGGTCGCCGGATCGTCGACGCGCTGTACCGAGCGCTGGGAGTTCGCCCCTGCTCGAGCTCCTCCGAGGCTGTTCCTGTCGTCCGCTCCCGTCCACTCCCGTCGTCCGCTCCCGATCGGGAGCGCGATCGACGATGATGGGAAGGAACTGACGGGCCGGGGGGACGTTCGTCCGGGGCGGTCCGTGCCGGACGAGCACGCGGAGGCCCGATGGAGCACGGTATCGACCGCAACCTCGCCACGTCCGCGGACCGGGCGGACTATCTGGTCGAGCTCTCCAACATCGTCCGCCGCACGGACTTCGGCGGGTCCGCGCCGCGTTCGCTGCACCGGCTGGGGCTGGTGGTGGAGGCGCTGGTGCGGATGACCGGGGACCGGCACGTGGCCGTGTACTGCGTCGCCGACCGCAGTCTGCTGGGCGGGCGCCGGGAGTTCACCGAGCCCGGGGACGCGCCGACGCTGGCCCGCTGGGTCGCGGAGGGGGTGGTCGAGGAGGTGCCGGACGCCGACGAGCGGGTGCTGGAGATCGCCGGTATGACCGGGATCCAGGTCGTCACCGGCGACTACTACGACGACCACCGGATCGAGCACCCGTGGATCCAGGGCAACACCTGGCAGTTCCTGCGGCCGGAGGCGGTCGGGCGGGGCGCGGTCCGGCTGGCGCCGCTGGACATGGGGTACCGGACCGGCGCGGAGATCTCCAAGAAGATGGAGCTGTCCGCGCTCAAGAAGCAGGGGCTGCTGACCGCCGGGCGCAAACCGCTGGTCGAGGTGGTCGGGCGGGCCTGGCGCTGTCCGGACACGCGGTGCGGCCTCTACAGCGTGCACCGGGGCGGGCGGGTGATGCTGCCGAGGATGCGCGGCGGCGTGCCCACCTGCGAACTGCACGGCGCCCCGCTGCTGGACGACGGGGCCCGGCCCGGTGCCGCCCAGGTCAAGGTGGTGCTGGACGGGGAGTGCGTGGGCCGGTACACCCTCGACGAGGGGGCGCGGACCGAGGTCGGCCGCGCCCCCGGGACACCGGACGGCATCCCCCTGGCCGGGCTGCTGCCCGCCGAGCGCGCCGCCGGGGTCAGCCGCCGTCACCTGCTGGTCGCGGTGCGCGGCGGCGCCGTGGTGGTGCGGGACACCAGCACCTACGGCAGCCGGATCCGGGTGGCCGGGCGGCGCGGGCACCTCGGCCCGTGGGAGCGGCTCCCGGCGGACGCCGACCGGCCGTTCCGGCCGGGCGACGAGGTCGAGCTCACCCCCGGCCTGGTGCTGACCCGCAGCGGGCGGCGCTTCCCGGCCGAACTGGCCGGCGCCTGGCGGGCGGAGGGAGCCCGTACGCCGCTCCCGCCGGGCGCGGCGGAGGCCACCCGCTCGGTCTGAGGCGGCTCCTCCCGGCCCCCCGGATCCCGGATCCCGGTCCCCGGGCCCCGGAACCGGCGCCCCTCGCCCCCCGAGGTCGGTCGGACGCTGCGGTCCGTCGGACGCTGGGGCCCGTCAGACGCTTCGGTCCGTCAGGACCTCGCGGACGACGTGACGGGCGTTGGCGGCCAGCGGGGGGTTGGTGGTGCGGTAGTAGGGCAGCTGGACGAGGGCGATGGACAGTGCCCAGGCGCGGCCGCGTTCCCAGGTGGCGTCGTCGAGCGCCAGGGCGGCGCGGAAGACCGGGCGGGCGGACGCCGGGAGCACGTTCCAGGCGGCGATCAGGTCGACGGTCGGGTCGCCCGCCCCGAGCAGGCCGAAGTCCAGCACGGCACCGAGGCGTTGGCCGGAGAGCAGAAGGTTCCCGGCGGTGAGGTCGCCGTGCACCCAGGTGGCCGGTCCGGTCGGCTCGGGCAGCCGCAGTGCCTTGTCCCAGAGGGCGGTGGCCGCCCCGGTGTCGATCACGCCGCGCAGCCGGCCGACCGCCGCACGGGTGGCGGCGTCGCGTCCGGCCAGCGGTCCGCCGCGGGACGCCGGCGGCGCGTCCGGGCCCGGTTCTGCGGCGTGCAGCGCGCCGAGGAACCCGGCCAGGTCCCGGGCGAGCTGTGCGGGGTCGGCGAGCACCCCGGGGGCCGGATTGACGCCGTCCAGCCAGCGCAGCACCGACCACTCCCACGGGTAGGCGGTGGTCGGCCGGCCCTGGGCGACCGGCACCGGCACGGGGACCGGCAGGTGCGGGGCGAGGCGGGGCAGCCAGTACTGCTCACGCGCGGTGTTCGCGGCGGCCCACGCGGCCCTGGGCAGCCGGACGGCGAGGTCGGCGCCGAGCCGGAACATCGCGTTGTCGGTGGCGGTGATGCCGACCGGGGTCAGCGGCAGGCCCGTCCACTGCGGGAACTGGGCCGCGATCAGCCGTCTCACCAAGCCGGTGTCGATGACGGGTTCTTCGTCGTGCAGACGGTCGTGCAGGAAGTCGTCGTCGTGCATGCGGTCGGGCGTCCGGGCGGCTGCGCACATGCCCGGCACTGTACGCCGGGACGGGCCCCGCGATCAGGCGGATTTCGAACACCAGGGTGAGAACATGAGGATTTCACAGGGGCGTTGGGTTTCGCGGGGGGCGCTCGGGGCCGCGTCGGCGCTGCCGGTGGCCGCCGGGAGGCGCCGGTCGGGGACCGCCGGCGCGCCACGCCCGGGGTGGTGGGGGCGGGGCGGGCCGTCGGTGGCGGCTGTCAGAATGCCGGGGTACGGACAGCAACTCTGAAGAAGGTGACCGGCTTCGTGACCACGCCAGTCGAACAGGCGGCCCAGCAGGCCCAGCAGGCGATCGGGCGGAAGATCGCCGAGGAACTGGGCGTCCGCGAGGGGCAGGTGAAGGCGGCGGTCGAGCTGCTGGACGGCGGTGCGACGGTGCCGTTCGTGGCCCGCTACCGCAAGGAGGTCACCGGCTCGCTGGACGACGCTCAGCTGCGCACCCTCGAGGAGCGGCTGCGCTACCTGCGGGAGCTGGAGGAGCGCCGCGCCGCCGTCCTGGAGTCGGTCGATTCCCAGGGCAAGCTGGACGACGAGCTGCGGGCGCGGATCCTCGCCGCCGACTCCAAGGCGCGGCTGGAGGACATCTACCTGCCGTTCAAGCCGAAGCGGCGCACCAAGGCCCAGATCGCCCGCGAGGCCGGTCTCGAGCCGCTGGCGGACACCCTGCTCGCCGACCCGACGCAGGACCCGGCGGCGCTGGCCGCGCGGTTCCTCAACGAGTCGGTCGCGGACGGCGCCGCCGCGCTGGAGGGCGCCCGGGCGATCCTGGTCGAGCGGTTCGGCGAGGACGCCGACCTGGTCGGCTCGCTGCGCGAGCGGATGTGGACCAGGGGCCGCCTGGTCGCCACCGTCCGCGAGGGCAAGGAGCAGGAGGGCGCGAAGTTCGCCGACTACTTCGACTTCGCCGAGCCGTACACCAAGCTCCCCTCGCACCGGATCCTGGCGATGCTGCGCGGCGAGAAGGAGGAGGTGCTCGACCTCGACCTGTCCCCGTACGACGGCGACGAGGGCGGCGACCTGCCCGGCGCGAGCGACTACGAGCAGCGGATCGCCGCCCGCTTCGGCATCGCCGACCACGGCCGCCCGGCCGACAAGTGGCTCGGCGACACCGTCCGCTGGGCCTGGCGCACCCGGGTGCTGGTCCGGCTCGGCATCGACCTGCGCGGACGGCTGCGCGCCGAGGCCGAGGACGAGGCGGTCCGGGTGTTCGCCGCGAACCTGCGGGACCTGCTGCTGGCCGCCCCGGCCGGCACCCGCGCCACCATGGGCCTGGACCCGGGCTTCCGGACGGGCGTGAAGGTCGCCGTGGTGGACGCCACCGGCAAGGTGCTCGCGCACGACACGATCTACCCGCACCAGCCGGCCAACAAGTGGGACGCCGCGCTGGCGACGCTGGCCGCGCTGGCGAAGAAGCACGGTGTGGACCTCGTCGCGATCGGCAACGGCACCGCCTCGCGGGAGACCGACAAGCTCGCCGAGGACCTCCTCAAGCGGCACCCGGAGCTGGGCGTGACCAAGGCGATGGTCAGCGAGGCCGGTGCCTCGGTGTACTCGGCCTCCGCGTTCGCCTCGCAGGAGCTGCCGGACCTCGACGTGTCGATCCGCGGCGCGGTGTCGATCGCCCGTCGGCTCCAGGACCCGCTGGCCGAGCTGGTCAAGATCGACCCCAAGTCGATCGGTGTCGGCCAGTACCAGCACGACCTGAGCGAGGTGAAGCTCTCCCGCTCGCTGGACGCCGTGGTCGAGGACTGCGTCAACGCGGTCGGCGTGGACGTGAACACCGCCTCCGCGCCGCTGCTGACCAGGGTCTCCGGCATCACCGGCACGCTCGCGGACAACATCGTCGCGCACCGGGACGCCAACGGCCCGTTCCGTACCCGCAAGGAGCTCAAGAACGTCGCCCGGCTCGGCCCGAAGGCCTTCGAGCAGTGCGCGGGCTTCCTGCGGATCCCGGACGGCGACGACCCGCTGGACGCCTCCGGCGTGCACCCGGAGGCGTACCCGGTGGTGCGCCGGATCCTGGCCGCGACCGGTGGGGAGCTGCGCGAGCTGATCGGCAACGGCAGCCGGCTGCGCGCGCTGCGGCCGGGCGACTTCGCCGACGGCACCTTCGGCGTCCCGACCGTCACCGACATCCTGGGCGAGCTGGACAAGCCGGGGCGCGACCCGCGCCCGGCGTTCCGCACCGCGACCTTCAAGGAGGGCGTCGACAAGATCGGCGACCTGGAGGTCGGCATGGTGCTGGAGGGCGTGGTGACCAATGTGGCCGCGTTCGGCGCCTTCGTCGACGTGGGTGTGCACCAGGACGGCCTGGTGCACGTGTCGGCGCTGTCGAAGAACTTCGTCAAGGACCCGCGCGAGGTGGTCAAGCCCGGCGACATCGTGACCGTCCGGGTCACCACGGTCGACGTGCCGCGCAAGCGGATCGGGCTCACCCTGCGGCTGGACGACGAGGTCGGTCGTGGTGGCGGCGAGGGCGGCCGGGGCGAGGGCGGCCGCGGCGGCGACCGGCAGGCGCGCCCGCCGCGCCAGGAGCGGCGCGGCGGCCAGGGCGGCCAGGGCGGCCAGGGCGGTCGCGGCCAGGGTGGCGGCGGCGGTCAGGAGCGTCGGGACCGGGGCGGTTCCGGCGGTTCCGGCGGCCCGGGGGCGTTGGGCAACAGCGCCATGGCGGACGCGCTGCGCCGGGCCGGTCTGGCCGGCGGTGGCGGTTCGGACGACCGCCGCTCCGGGCGGCGCTGACACGAGCCGCGGGGGGGGGGGGGCCCCCGGCCCCCCCCCCCCCCCCCCCCCCGCCGGGGGGAAAACAAACCCCCCCCCCCTGGGGATTTTAATAAAAAAAGCGAAATTTGACAACCGCGGTAAG
>NZ_JBIVGI010000001.1:797953-940529 GCF_044748625.1 Kitasatospora sp. NPDC089913
GGGGGGCGCGCGCCGGGGGCCCCCCCCCCCGGGGGGCGCCGGGGGGGCGCCCCCCCCCGCGGGGGGGGCGGGCGCCCCCGCGCCCCCCGCCCCCCGCGGCCGTACCGGGCTCAGACCAGCAGCTTGTCCTTGGCCTTCTGGTACTCCTCCTCGGAGATGGACCCGTCGGCCTTGAGCGCGGCGAGCTTCGCCAGGTCGTCGACGTGGCTGCGGCCCGTGCCCGCGTCCCCGGTGCCGCCCTCGCCGGGGGTGCCGGCCGCGTCCCGGATGTAGGCCTTGAACGCCGCGTCGGCCTTCTGGGCCTGGGCGACGTCTCGTTCGCCCATGCTCTTGCCGCGCACGATCACGTACACCAGCACGCCGATCAGCGGCAGCAGGATCACCAGGATCATCCAGCCCGCCTTGGCCCAGCCGCCCATGTCGTGGCTGCGGAAGATGTCCGTGATGATCTTGAACAGCAGGAAGAACCAGAGGATCCAGAGGAACAGCTCCAGCATCGTCCAGAAGATGTTGAGCAGCGGGTAGTTGTCCATGACGGCTCCCGTCGGTGCGGGCCCGAGGGGGACCCGAGTCCCTTCGAGTCTTATCACCGCCGATCGGGTGCCATGCTGCGGTGCTGAGCCATTCCGGTGATCCTGCGGAGGCGGAGGCGGAGGCGGAGGCGGAGGCGGAGGCGGGGCCCTGGGCCCGAGGCTTTGGGGCCCGGGCACGGCCCGACGGCCTCCGGGCGGGCTCAGCGCGGTCGCGACCGCAGCTCGACCGCCAGCGCGATCAGCTCGCCCCACCAGGCCTCGTGGCCGCCCAGCAGCAGCCGTCGGGCCTCGTCCGGCTCCACCGCCCGGACCTCGACGACCTGCTCGCCGTCGTCCGGGTTGGTCGGCACCGAGTCCACCGCCACGTCGGCCCAGCCCCAGAGCCACGCCTTCTCCGGGTGCGGCTGCCACGGCCGGTAGGGCACCGGGTCGTCGGTCACGCAGCGGTGCGCCCCCAGCCAGACCGGGGCGCCGAGCAACCGGGCGCCGGCCTCCTCGCGCAGCTCGCGGACCAGGCAGGAGTCCACGGACTCGTTGTGCTCGCGGGTGCCGCCGGGCAGGAACCAGTGGTTCCGGTCGTCACGGCAGAGCACCACCCGGTCGTCGTCGGTGAAGCCCACCAGGTGGATGTTGGTGACCAGCTCGTCCGGCGGCAGGACGGTGGAGAACTGCGCGTCGTAACGGCCCCAGGCCCAGTACTGCGGCGCGTGCAGGGCCGGGAAGAGCGCGGCCAGCTCGGTGGCCCGGGACGCGTCACCGGGCCGGGGCGGTCTGGGGATCGAGGGCGCCCCGGCCGGATCGCTCGTCCGGGCCGTCCCGCCCGCCCCGGCCGCGTCGGTGGCGGGGCCGGCACCAGTGGCACGGCCGGCATCGGTGGCATGGCTGGCATCGGTGGTATCGGTCATTCGGTGATCGTAGTCCCGGCCGGACGCAGCAGGGGGGTGGTCTGGTGAGCCAGGGTCAGCTCCGCGGCGTCGATCGCCCGGGGCCGGCGCGGGACTTTCGCCTCCAGCGGCTGCCGCACCCAACTGCCGAGCGAGATCTCGGCGGTGATGCCCGGACCGAAGCCGGCGATCAGCCCCTGGGTGCCGTCCTCGACCCCGCCCTCCTCGAACATCCGGGCCAGTGCGTCGAAGACCACGGCGCTGGCGATGTTGCCGCGCTCGGTGAGCGTGGCCCGGGAGAACCGGAACGCGGCGGGCTCCAGGTTGAGGAAGCGGCAGAGGTCGTCGAGGATCCGCGGACCGCCCGCGTGCACGATGTAGAAGCCGAGACCGGAGACGTCCCAGGCGTGGTCGGTGGCCAGGGCGCGCAGGGCGGGCGCGAGCATCTCCATGGTGCCGGGCACGCGCTTGTCGAGCTGGAAGTGGAATCCGGTGTCCTTGACCCCGTAGGAGATCCAGTGCTCGGTCTCCGGGACGAGGTGCGAGCCGTTGCGCTCCAGATGGACGCCGGTGCCGCCGTGGCCGCGCAGCACGACGGCGGCGATCGCGTCGCCGAACAGCCCGTTGGAGAGCAGCGAGCCGACGCCGAGGTCGGTGGGCTGGTAGCAGAGCGAGCAGAACTCGCAGGCGACGACGAGCACATTGGCGCCGGGGTAGGCGCGGCAGAAGTCGTGCGCCCGGTTGACGGCGGCGCCGCCGGCCGCGCAGCCGAGCTGGGCGATCGGCAGCTGGCGGGTGTCGGAGCGGAACCCCATGCTGTTGATCAGCCAGGCGGTCAGCGAGGGCATCATGAAGCCGGTGCAGGACACGTAGACGATGAGGTCGATGTCCTGGGCCGTGAGGTCGGCGTGGCCGAGGGCGCGCTCGACCACCTCCGGGACGCGGCGTTTGGCCTCCCGCTCGTAGACGGCGTTGCGCGCGGTGAAACCGGGGTGCCGGAGGGTCTCCTCGATGGGCTGGACCAAGTACCTGGTCCGCACCCCGGTGTTCTCGATCAGCCGCAGGGCGAGCCCGAGCTGCGGGTGGTCGGCGTGCAGGGTGCGCGCCAGGTCGAGGGTCTCGTCGAGCGTGATGACGTGCTCGGGGACGGCGACGGCGGGGCGGCAGAGCGTAGGCATGGCGGGGTCTCCGATGGGCAGGTGGCCTGTGGGCGGGCCCCTGCGGGCAGATCGCCCGCACGCAGGGGGCCCGCGGCTGGGGCGGTCGTCACCAGGCGACGGGCAGGGTCCGCGGGTAGCGCCAGATCGAGCCGGTCCGCCAGTCCAGTGCCTCCGGCGGTACGGCGAGCCGGAGCCCCGGGAAGCGGTTCAGCAGGGTGCCGATGGCCACCTGGAGCTCCATCCGGGCCAGATGGGAGCCGAGGCAGTGGTGGGTGCCGTAGCCGAAGGTCATGTGGGTGGGGGCGCCCCGGTCGAGATCGAGCTCGTCGGGGCGCTCGTACACCGCCGGGTCGCGGTTGGCGGCCAGGTAGGAGACGTGCACCGGCTCACCGGCCCGGATCAGCACGCCGCCGAGCTCGACGTCCTCGGTGGCGACCCGGGCGATGCCCACGCCCTGGCGGAACGGGATGAAGCGGAGCAGCTCCTCCAGCGCGCGCGGCAGCATCTCGGGCTGGGCGCGCAGCTTGGCGAGCTGCTCGGGGTGGGTGAGCAGGGTGTAGGTGATGTTGGACAGCTCGTAGGTACTGGTGTCGTGGCCGGTCACCAGCAGGACCATGGCCATCACGGCGAGTTCGTCGTCGTCCAGCAGCTCGGCGCCGTCGCGGGCGGTGGCGAGGGCGCTGATGAGGTCCTCGCCGGGATCGCGCCGGCGGGCGGCGGTGAGCTCGGCGAAGTAGGCGCGCAGCGCGGTCTTGGCGTTGACCTGGCCGGCGCCGCTGTTCGGCCCCATCGCCATCATCGCCACGGCGTGGCCGCGGAGTTCGGTGCGGTCCTCGGCGGGGATGTCGAGCAGCTCGCAGATGGTGGTGAGCGGGAGCCGGGCGGAGAGATGGGCGACGAGGTCGGCGGGCGCGCCGTGCTCGGTCATCTCGTCGAGGTAGCCGTCGACGACGCGCTGGGTGTGCGCGCGCATCCGCTCCACCTGGCGGTTGGTGAACCCCTGGGCGACGAGGCGGCGCAGCCGGTTGTGGGCCGGCGGGTCCATCAGGTTGATCGACTCGACCTGGGCGATCGGGGCGGGAGTCATCCGCGGCAGGTCCCGGCCGATGCCCGCGGCGCGGCTGAACCGGCGGTCGGTGGTGACCACCCGGACGTCCTCGTAACGGGTGGCCAGCCAGGCCTCGCCCTCGCCGTGCGGCAGGCGGATTCTGGCGATCGGCTCCTCGGTGAGCAGCCGCTTCAGGAGCGGGTCGAACTCCAGGCCGTCGGTGTGGTTGAAGGGGCAGTCCCACACGGATGCGGAGGAGGGAGTCACGGGCTGATCCAGGGGCCGGTTTCTGCCGCCCGACCGGGATCGTTCGGGCGCGGACGTGCTGATGTTCCCCCATCCGGCGGCGAAAATGGCGTCAGGGGCGATCTTTCCCTCGATCGAGGGAGATAGAGGATTGTCATGCGATATGGGCGAGTTGGGCTCCGCGGGCGGAGGAAGTGCGGAGCGGGCAGGTGCCGGAGTCAGCCCGCCCGGCGGGGGCCCACGCCGTGCAGCACGGTGTCGACGATCAGGGCGGCCAGGGTGTCCGGGTCGGCGTCGACGGGCCCGGCGCCGCCCTCGCCGTGCAGCGCCTCGCCGATGAGGGCGTAGTAGACCCGGCGCACCCACTCCAGGTCGGCGTCGGCGGCGATCACTCCCTGTTCCCGGATCCGGCCGAGCAGTTCGACGCAGCGGCGCGCGATCGCCTCGTGGATCCGGGCGGCCGGCTCGCTCCCCGCGGCCGCCGGCCCCAGGGCGAAGCCCCAGGACGCCTTCACCCGCAGCACGTTGGCCGTCGCCCGGTGCAGCGCGACCAGCGGCGGCGCGGTCTCCGGGTGCCCGTCCTCGATCGCCTCGGCGAGCTTGGCCGCGGCCTCGGTGGCGAGCGCGTCGAGCAGCGCCTGCCGGTTGGCGAAGCGGCGGTGCACGGTGGTGCGGGTGACCCCGGCCGCCTCCGCGATCTGCTCCATGGTCGCGCCCGGGTGCTCGGCCAGGACGCGTTCGGCCGCCGCGAGGATCGCGCGGACGCTGCGTTCGGCGTCGGCGCGCAGCGGGCGCCCGGGCGTGCGGTTCATCTGTGTGCCTCCAGCTCTGCCGTACCCGGGAACGGTACAGCGGGGGATCGGCTCGCCCACTAACTGAAACAGAAGTGTCGCAGCTCTAGGATTATCAGATACTCTCGTGTTGCAGATCGAGTCATAGGTCGAGTCACAGATCGAAGGACAAGGGAGCACCACCGTGCGCACTGCCACCACTGCTCTGATCACCGGCGCGTCCTCCGGCCTCGGTGCCGAGTTCGCCGCCCAGCTCGCCGCGCGCGGTCACGACCTCGTCCTGGTCGCCCGCTCCGCCGACCGCCTGCACGACCTCGCCGAGCGCCTGGGCAAGGCCCACGGCATCACCGCCCACGTCCTGGTCCAGGACCTCGCCGCCCCCGACGCCGCCCGCCGCGTCGGCGCCGAACTCGCGGACCGGGGCATCGCCGTGGACATCCTGGTCAACAACGCCGGCTTCGGCACCTGCGGCCCGTTCGAGACCGTCGACGGGCAGCGCGACCACGACCAGCTGATGGTCAACGTGGTCGCCCTCGTCGACCTCACCCACGAACTCCTCCCCGGCATGCTCGCGCGCGGCGGGGGTTCGGTGATCAACGTGTCCTCCACGGCGAGCTTCCAGCCCACCCCGTACCTCGCCGTCTACGGCGCCTCGAAGACCTTCGTGCTCAACTTCAGCCTCGCGCTGCGGCAGGAGTACCGGAAGCGCGGCATCCGCGTCCTGGCCTTCTGCCCCGGGCCGGTGGAGACCGAGTTCTTCAACGTCATCGGCACCCGGAAGGCCGCTGTCACGGGCAGCTTCGCGACGGTCGGCCCGGTCGTCCGGGCGGCGCTGCGGGCCCTCGACGCCGACCGCGCCTACGTGGTGCCGGGCCTCGCCAACCAGCTCAGCGCCCACCTCACCCCGCGCCGCCCGCGCACCCTGGTCGCCGCGCTGGCCGAACGCCTCTCGCGCGGCGTCCGCGACGCGCTGGCGGGCGGCGGGACGGGCGGCGAGGCGGGCGCCCGCGAGCCGAGCGGCGAGCGGGTGGCCTGAACGGGACACAGGGACCGCTCGTGTTCCGTGGCCGGGACAGGAGACCTGCGGCGCGACCGCGAGGAATCAGGAACCGGAGCCCCGCCGGGGCTCCGGCCGTCACTTGCTGGGGAGGTACTCCCGGCTCCAGGTCACTCGTTCACGGCCGCGTGGGCGGCGCGGTAGAACCCGGAGACCGTGGTGGCGTGTTCGCGGCACTCGGCGAGGGTCGCGGCATGGTTCGCCAGATAGCTCGCCCGGTGGTAGGCCCGAGCGGTGACAGGGTGCCGTTCGATCTCCACCACCGCCGACCAGTGCGCCACGAACGAGCGGAGCGGCTGAACGCTCGCGGCCTCGATGGCCTCGGCCATCGCCTTGGTCTGTCCGTCGAGCATTTCGGGGAGGCGGTCGGCGGCGACCACGGCCAGGGCGGCTCTGAGCGCTGCCGGGTTCTGCTCGGGCCGAGGGATCAGTTCGACTCCGTCGTGCACGGGCCGGCTCATGGCGGCCCTCCTCTCCTCCAGGGTGAGCCTACTCGGTGCCGACCGCTGGAGCGATGAACGGTTCTCCTGAGGGTCGGGCGGTGCGGGCGGCGACACGGGGGTAATTCGCTTGACCGCGATCGTCGGGGCGGATGCACTGTGGCCGGGGCGCCACGTGTGGTGGTGCGAACGATCCGGGGAGGCAGCAGTACTGATGGAGATCCGTGCCACGAGCGAACAGGACCGCGAGAGGTTCGTCGCCACCATGCACTCGGCCTTCGGGCTGTTCCCCGGAACCACCACCGAGGACGGCGGCGGGGCCTGGTGGTCGGCCTTCGAGCTGGACCGGGGGCTGTTCGCGGTGGCGGACAACGGGCGGCCCGTGGGTACCGCTGCCGCGTACTCCTTCGAACTCACCCTGCCCGGCGGCGGCATCGTCCCGGTCTCCGGAGTCACCGCCGTCGGCGTCGCGCCCACGCACCGGCGGCAGGGCGCGCTCACCGCGATGATGCGGCGTCAGCTCGCCGACATCCGCGAGCGCGGCGAGTTCCTCTCGGTGCTGCTGGCCTCGGAGGCCGTGATCTACCGCCGTTTCGGTTACGGACCGGCGACCTGGACCAACCGGCTGACCGTGCCGCGCAAGCGGGCCGAGCTGATCACCCCGAGGGCGGGCGGCGAGGACACCGGTTCCGTCGAGCTGCTGCGCAGCGACGACTGCCAGGAGATCCTGGAGGACGTCTACGACCGCTACCGCCGGGCCCAGCCCGGGGCGCTCTCGCGCCCGCACCGCTGGTGGGCCCTGCGGGCCGGTCAGCCCCCGATCTCCCCGGCGCCCCGCTACGTCGTGCTGCACCGCGACGCCGCCGGCGTCCCGGACGGCTACGCGAGTTACGCGCTCGGCGACTTCGACCGCGTGAACAAGACGAGCGTCCTGACCGTGGACGAGGTCATCGCCCTCGACGACACCGTGTTCACGGCGTTGGCCCGCACCGTGCTCGGCCACGACCTGATCGGTCAGGTCGTGTTCAAGCACGTCCCGTCCTGGCACCCGCTGCGCTGGCAGCTGGAGGACATTCGCAGCGGCGAGACCAGCGCCGAGGAGGACTGGCTCTGGGTGCGGCTGCTGGACGTGCCGCGCGCCCTGGCCGCGCGCGGGTGGTTCGCGGACGGGGAGCTGGTGCTCGACGTCGAGGACGCGTTCCTCGGTGAGCACCACCGCTGGCTGCTCACCGTCCGGGACGGCAAGGCGGAGTGCGCGGAGACCGACCGGGAGCCGGACCTGAGCCTGGACGTGTCCGACCTGGGCTCGGTCTACCTCGGCGGCACCACCCCGAGCACGCTGGTGCGTGCGGGCCGGATCGAGGCCCACCGGCCGGGCGCGGCCGCCGAGGCCGACCGCCTCTTCGGCACGGAGCGGCCGCCGCACTGCCTGCACTGGTTCTGACCGGGGAACCGGGGATCGCCGACGGCCCGCCGCCCCTGGGCGGCGGGCCGGGTCACGGTCGATCCGTCTCGGCCCGCACCCACTCCAGGTACGCGGCGCTGCCCGCCACCACCGGCACGGCCACCACCTCCGGGGTGTCGTAGTCGTGCCGCGCACCGATGAACTCCGTCAGCTCGTCGAGCAGTTCGGCGCGGGTCTTGAAGTCGGTCCGCCACTCCGCCGCGTCCTGGACCTCGCCGTCCCACCAGTACACGGACCGGATCCGGTACACCTGCGCGCAGGCGGCCAGCCGCGCCCGCACGACCTCCGCCGCCAGGGCGCGGGCCTTCTCCTCGTCGTCGTGGGTCGTGGTCACCACGAGAAACCCACCGCTGTTCGTCGCCATGACCGGAGAGCCTAACCACGGGCGGAACGCCGCGAATCCCCGCACACGCGACCCGCGCCCGATAGGCTCGTCGCCCGGTACATCCCTTCTTCACGACGCGACGACGGAGTGAACGCGATGCCTCTTGAGGGCGAGTACGGGCCGAGTCCGGCACAGTGGATCCGCGAGCAGGTCGAGCTGTACGAGAGTTCGGGTGGCACCGAGGGAACGACGCTGAGGGACACCGGTCTGCCGGTCGTCGTCATCACGATGCGCGGCGCGAAGAGCGGCAAGGTGCGCAAGGTCCCGGTGATGCGGGTGGAGCACGAGGGACGGTACGCGGCCGTGGCCTCGAAGGGCGGCTTCCCGGAGCACCCGGTCTGGTACCTCAACCTGACGACCGACCCGCACGTGGAGCTCCAGGACGGTCCCGTGCGACAGGAGATGACGGCCCGCGAGGTGACCGGGTCCGAACGCGCCGAGTGGTGGGAGCGCGCGGTCGCCGCCTTCCCGACGTACGCCGAGTACCAGGAGAAGAC
This sequence comes from Kitasatospora sp. NPDC089913, assembly GCF_044748625.1. Taxonomy (NCBI): domain Bacteria; kingdom Bacillati; phylum Actinomycetota; class Actinomycetes; order Kitasatosporales; family Streptomycetaceae; genus Kitasatospora; species Kitasatospora sp. NPDC089913. Next base: position 806,460 of record NZ_JBIVGI010000001.1, read on the forward strand.
CGACCGCCTGATCCCCGTCTTCGTCCTGGAGCCCGGACACCGGTAGGACCGGGCGCCGGGTTCACCTCGGGCGGCGCGCTTCGGGGAACCTCCGCAGCTCACGGGTCGCGATCGCGGAGGCGATCGGGTGCAGGCGATCGGGTCGGTCCGCTCCCGCCGATCCGAACGACAGGGTCCGCGTACGGCGGTAACCTACTCACTTACCCAGCGGGGGATGTGCCCGAGCCGTCCTGAAGTCGCCATTTCTGACACGCACCTGACGAAATATCAGTCACGTGCGTTCGAGGGAGTACCTATGTCCCGGAGCCGCAAGCTCCACCGTCTCAGCAACCCCGATGCCAACGAGCGCCGCGCCCAGCGGATGCTGTTCCGGCACCTCCGCGACGACACCAACGCGAACCGCGGCCGGATGGCGCGGCGGGTGCGCGAGCTCCAGCTCCTGCTGGAGATGGACCCGATCGAGTTCGAGAAGCTGATAGCCCGGCTGATGGAGTCGATGGGCATGAAGGTCGAGCTGACCGCCCGGTCGAAGGACGGCGGGGTGGACGTGCGCGGCATCGACAGCGACCCGTTCCGGGGTGGGAACGTGATCGTGCAGGTCAAGCGCTACCGGGACACGGTGACCCCGTCGGTCGTGCGGGACCTCTTCGGCACGCTCCAGCACGACCGGGCGGCCACCAAGGCCGTGCTCGTCACCACCAGCAAGTTCGGGCCGAGCTCGCACCAGTTCGTCTCCGGCAAGCCGATCACGCTGATCAACGGCTCCGAGCTGGTCGGTCTGCTCAAGCACCACGGCTTCCACGAGATGTTCGCGCCCGCCTGCGCGAGCGCGGTGGACGAGCCGGCCGGCGGGTCGGACGACAGCGCGCCCGCGATCGAGGTGGCCGCCGAGCCCGCACGGCTGCTGCTGCACTGGACGGGGGAGGAGGAGTACGACATCGCCGCCCTGGTCTGCCAGGGCAACCGCGCGCTCTCCGACGACCACCTCGTCTTCTACAACAACGCATCCACGCCGGACGGTTCGGTCCGGCTCGTGACCGGCTACGACGACGCCAACGCGTGCCTGATGGTCGACTTCGACGCGCTGCCCACCGAGGCGGACCGGCTCGTCGTCATCGCCGCGGCCGACACCGAGAACCACCCGGAGGCCACCATGGCCGGGTTCGCCGGACCGGCGCTGATCCTGGAGGCGGGCGCCGACCAGGACGCGGCCGTCGTCCACCTCGCGGACGGGGCGGAGACCAACATCGCGATGCGCCTGGGCCGCTTCGACCGAGACGAGGCGGGAGACTGGGACTTCACCCCCGCCCTCGCGGGCTACCCGGGCGGCCTGCGGCAGGCGGTCGTGGCGTACGGCCTGGAGGTCACGGACGAGGAGGCGGTGGCCGCGGGGCAGTGACCGCGACCGGCCGCCGCGCAGGAAGTCGACCGCGCCGACTTCCTGCGCGGCGGGCCTCGGAACGATGGTGCGCTGCCCGGCCGTTGATACGGGCATGACGGTGGTGTCGGTGGTGGTCATGGCAGCGGCGGCCCTGGTGGCCGGGCTGGTCGCCCTGGCGGCGGTGGTGAGCAACCGCCGCGACGGCGGACCGGAGGCCGGATCGGGATCCGGCGGCTTCGGCATGTCGGTGTTCGAGGAGCTGCACGCCCTGTTCCACGCGGGCAAGCGCGTCCAGATCGAGCAGCGCCAGGCGCGGCTCGTCCTGCGCGACGACGACCACGCGACCGCCCCGCCCGGCCACGGCATCGACCTGGACGCGGGCACCGCGATGGTGATCCGCAAGCGGCGGGAGCCGGAGGGCCGCGAGAGCCCGTCCTGAGGACGGCCGGCGGCACCCTCTCGTTATCGTCACTCTGACACTAATAGCGTATGCTCGGCTCGGCGCCGGACGGCCGAACGTGTCGTGTCCCGTGCGCCGCCTGCAAGCGAACGGGGGCACGGGCATGGATTGGTACGACGTGGAGCGCTGGCGCCTGGAGAGCGAGATCGACCGGCTGAGCGACCTCGTGGGAATCCCGGAGGACCTCAGGCCGCGCTGCGAATTCCGCGACGACGGTGCGCGGTTCATCGATTTCCGTTACAACGGCAGGCTGAGGTGCCTCTCCTTCTCCGAGCGGGGCGTCACCGTCGAGCGGAGCACCCGTGAAGTCTCGGAGCTGATGTACTGGGTGATCTCCGACGCGCTCTGCCGGTCCGGCGGTACGTGGGCGCAGCGGGCCTCCGCGCTGCACGCCCTCGACCCGGCATGGGCCGAGCGCTGGTGCGCGGAGCTGGCCGGAACGATCGGCCCGGAGCGGCGGCACGAGGTCCCGACGCTTCCGCCGGAGGAGCCTTTCGTGCTCCGGTCGCCCCGGTTCCGATCGCCGCGCCCGAGGAGACCGGCTCCGGCGGCCGTCCGGCCGGCCACCAGGCGGCCTGCCGGCGCCGGCCCCCGCCCGGCCCCGCTGTCGGCCGCGTTCGTGAGCCCGCCTCGGTCGGCCGATTCGTGCGACCTGTGCCGGAAGCAGCGGCGCACGCCGAAGGGGTTCCCACGTTTCAGGCTGCTCGACCGGTAGCGCCGGGACGGGGTGTTCGGGGTCGGCGGGCAGGAACGATCGGAGCGACATGAACGAGCATCGGCGCCGCCGACGGCAGCGGGATCTGGAGAACGAGATCGACCGGCTGTGGCGCCTTCTGGGCCTCCCGGGGGAACACAAGCCGTCTTTCGACTTCGCGTCCGGCAACACCATCGGGATCCGGGCCGACGGGACGATGGGCTACTTCTCCTTCGAGAGGGGGGAGAAGCTTTCCGAGCGGTTCACCGACGATGCCTCGGAGCTGTTGTACTGGGTCGTCCGTGACGGGCTTCCCGCGCACGAATGGCTGTGGGAGCGGCAGGCTGCCGCGTTGTACGCCCTCGATCCGGCGTGGGCCGAGCGCTGGTGCACCGAGCTGGCGGATCGAGTGGGCCCGGAGTGGCAGCACGAAATCCCGGTTCTGCCGCCGGAGCGACCGTTCGTCCTCAGGAAGCCCGGCTCGCGACCACGGAGGCCGCGGCGTCGGAAGCCGGCCCCGGCGAGCTCGGCGCGGCCCGGTGATCCGTGCGAGTGGTGCCGGCCGCGACCGGTTGAGGAACTGCTCGCCCCGCCCCGTTTCAGGCTCCCCGGCCGGTAGCCCCGGGTGGTCACCAGGCCGCCTCGCGGTAGTCCTTGAGGAAGACCCCGGAGACCGGGGAGCCCGCCTCGCCGCGGACCACGGGGTCGTAGACGCGGGCGGCGCCGTCGACGATGTCGAGCGGGGTGCGGAAGCCGTTGGCGGCGATCCGGGCCTTCCGGGGGGCCGGATTCTCGTCGGTGATCCAGCCGGTGTCGACGGCGCACATGTGCACGCCCCGGGTGGCGAGTTCCTCCGCGCTGGTGCGGGTGAGCATGTTGAGCGCGGCCTTGGCCATGTTGGTGTGCGGGTGGCCGGGGGTCTTGTTGCGGACGGCGAACCGGCCCTCCACGGCCGTCACGTTGACGATGTAGCGGCGCGGGTGCGGGGAGGCGAGCAGCAGCGGCAGCAGCCGGTCGCAGAGCAGGGCCGGGGCGAGCGCGTTGACGAGCTGGACCTCCAGGACCTCGGTGGGGTCGAGCGAACCGAGGCGGGCGGACCAGGAGTTGGTGTCGGCGAGGTCCGGCAGCAGGCCGGCCTCGTCGGTCCCGAGCGGGACCGGTAGCGGTGACGCAAGCGGTGACGGGAGCAGTGACGGGAGCAGTGACGGGAGCGGCGACGGCGCCGGGGCGGCCGTCGCCCGGAAGCCGGGCGCATGCGTGACGTTCGCGGCGTCGCCCGCGGGCAGGGCGGACCGCTCGCCGGCGGCCAGCAGGGCGTAGGACTCGGGCGGGCGGCGCAAGGTCTGCGCGGCGTTGTTGACCAGGATGTCCAACGACCGCCCGTCGGTGCGCAGTTGCTCGGTGAGGCCGAGCACCTGGCGCGGGTCGCGCAGGTCGATGCCGATGACGGTGAGGCGGTCCCACCAGGCGGCGCTGCCCTCGGCGGCCCGGAAGCGGCGCACGGTGTCGTGCGGGAAACGGCTGGTGACGAGCAGCTCGGCGCCGTCGCGCAGCATCATCAGGGCCAGCTGGAAGCCGATCTTCACCCGGCCGCCGGTGAGCAGCGCGCGGCGGCCCCGGAGGTCGGTGGAGAGGGCGCGGCGGGAGGTGTTGTCGGCCGCGCAGGGGCGGCAGAGCATGTGGTAGAACGCGTCCACCTCGCGGTACCGCCGCTTGCAGACGTAGCAGCGGCGGCTGCCGCGGAGTTCGCCGACGGGGGCCGAGTCCGCCCGGGCGGGCAGCGGGGCGTCCTCCCGGCGGTCGCGGGCGCCGGTGGCGGTGGCGGCGAGCAGCGCGGCGTCGGCGGCCAGGACCTGGGCGCGCTCCTCCTGGCGGCGCTGCTTGCGGCTCGCGCGGTGGAAGGAGCTGAGCTGCCGCTCGGCGTGCAGCCGGGTGACGTCGCCGGTGGGCAGTGCGCGCAGGCGGGCGAGGGTGCGGCCGAACGCGGCCAGTTCCTCGGGGGTGACCTCCCCGGTCGTGCTGCCCGTGTCGTCCCGGACCGTCATGTCCGCCCCCTCGTGCGCCTGTTCACCTGCGTCGGAGCGGCCGGCGGGCGGCTCCGGTGATGGGGGGACTGTAGTGGACGGCCCGCGAACGCGCGCTCGAATAACGCCGCGCCGGCGGCCCGTGGGGGTGGGGCCGCCGGCGCGGGGCGGGTGGGGCGGTCGGGCGGGGCCGGTCAGCCCGTGTACTGGGCGAAGATCTTCGCGAACTCGTACGGCTGCTGCGGGATGTTGGTGCACTTGAAGAGGCCGCCGGTGCAGGCGTTGGCGTCCCGGGTGGCGTCCCAGAAGGCCAGTTCGCCCAGGTGGTGCTGGCGGGCGAAGGCGACCAGCTGCTGGGCGTCGGCCTGGTTGTAGATCTGGTGGTCGTCGTTCTCGCCGATCATCGGGGTGACGCCGACGGCCGACCACAGCTGGGCGTCGCTCTTGGCCGGGTACAGGGCCTTGAGCTGACCGTACAGGGACTGCGCCGCCTGGACGGCGGCGTCGCCGTAGTCCGCGCCGGAGCGGTAGTAGTCCATCGCCATGATGTTGACGAGGTCGACGTTCACCCCCGCGTCGCGGGCCGAGCGGACGATGGCGACGCCCTCGGTGGTGAGGCCCTCCGGGAGCACGGGCAGGGTGAAGGAGACCTTCAGCCCCGGGTTGGCCTTCTGCAGCTTGGCGAGCGCGGCAGAGCGGCGGTCGTTGGCGGCGGTGTCGGCGATCGCGGCGCCCTCGATGTCGAAGTCCACGTAGCGCAGGTTGTAGGCCTTCACCACCGCGTCGTACTCGGCGAACAGCGAGTCGACGGTGGTGCAGGCGGCGGCGAGTTCGGTGCCGCTGGCGCCGCCGAAGGAGAGCTTGACGTCGCCGCCGGCCGCGCGCAGCGCGTCGATCTGGTCCTTGGCCCAGCCGGTGCGCGGGTCGTAGGCGTTGAACCAGCTGGCCTTGCAGCCGACGGCGGTGACGAAGCCCATGGTGAAGGCCTTGAGGTTGCCGGACTTGGCCATCGCGGGCAGCGAGGGGGTCGGCCAGGCGCCCATGTCGATGTACGGGGCGACCGGGAGGGCCACGTCGGGCGCGGGGGTGGTGGGCGGCGTGGTCGTGGGCGGGGTGGTGGTCGGGGGCGTCGTGGTCGGCGGGGTGGTGGGCGGCGGGGTGGTCGGGTTGCCACCGGGGCCGGACAGCGTGACGTCGTCGGCGAGGTAGGCGCCCTGGCCGTACCAGCCGTGCAGGTAGACGTTGACGCTGGTGGTGGCCGCGCCGGTGGTGAAGGTGGCGCTCAGCTGCTGCCAGCCGCTGCCGCCGGGCGTCCAGACGGCCGGGTCGGTGACCCCGCTGCCGGTCGCGCCGAGGTAGACGTACTGGCCCTTGACCCAGGCGCTCAGCGTGTAGGTGGTGTTGGGCTTCACGGCGACGCTCTGGCCGCACTGGGCGGTGTCGGAGCTGCCGACCGCGCCGCTCAGGGCGTACGAGCCGCCGTGCGCGCCGGAGTTGACCACGCTGCCGGTGGTGCCGGAGCAGCTCCACGGGCCGAGCGAGCCGCTCTCGAAGCCGGGGTTGGCGAGCAGGTTGCCGTCGGCGGCGCCGGCGTTCCCGGCGACCGCGGCCAGGCCGGCGCCGGCGAGGACGACGGCGGTGGCGAGGCCGAGGAGCTTGGTGCGGACGGCCGGGCGGCGGTGCCGGGCAGGGGTGTCGTGGGGCGCGCGTGGCATGGGGGTGCCTCTCGGGAACGAGGTCTGCCACCGGCCTCGCGCGGTGGGGAGGAGGGCGCGGGGGCGGGTGACGGCGGAGGGTGGTCCGGGTGGGGGAGGTGCGCGGTGCTGAGGACCAAGCTGGACTAGACCACCTGCGCACGTCAAGAACCTTCGGGGCATCAAAGGAGGCTCCCAGTCGGCCTTACGCGGACGTTAAGGTTCCGGCGGGAGGATGCGGGCAGGCGCCGCGCCGGGTGGTGGACGGCCGGGCGAGCGGGCCCGCCCAACCCCTAGGGTGCCGCCATGATCGAAGACATGGCGGGGCGGAACCTGCGGTGCCTCTTCCTCGGCGACTCCTTCACCCAGGGTGTCGGCGACCCGGAGTTCCGGGGCTGGGTGGGCCGCGTGGCGGCGGACTGCTGGACGGGCCCCCGGGCCGTAGCGGCCGAGGTGACGGTGTTCAACCTGGGGGTCCGGCGGAACACGTCGGCCGACGTGCGGGCGCGTTGCTGGGGCGAGACGGACGTCCGGGTGCTGCCGGGCGCGGACAACCGGCTGGTGCTGTCGGTGGGCAGCAACGACGCGGTGGAGGAGGCCGGTCGGCCGCGGGTCGAGCCGGACGCGTGCCTGGCGAACGTGGCCGCGCTGCTGGACGGCGCCCGGGGCCGGGGGCTCGTGCCGTTCGTGGTGGGTCCGCCGCCGGTGGTCGACGCGGGGGCGCCGCACCTGGGGCGGCTGCTGTCGCTGGCGGAGGGCATCGCCGGGGTCTGCGCCGCGCGAGGGGTGCCGTTCGTCGATGTGACGGCCGCCCTGGCGGCGGACCGGACGTGGGTCGCGGAGGCCCTGGCCGCGGACGGCGCGCACCCGGGGGCGGGCGGCTACCGGCGGCTCGCGGACCTGGTGCTGGGCGGCGGGTTCCGGGAGTGGTCGGCGGAGCGCGGGCGCGGCCCGGGTCTCCCGGGCCGGGCTTGACCTCGAGCGCACTCCAAGGGGCAGGCTGGGGCCCGTTGATCCGACCGCACGTCGGCGCCACGGGGCCGGCACCAGTGAGGAGTACGTCATGCGCAACGCCACGCTCGGCAGCGAGGGCCCCGAGGTCGGGGTCGTCGGCCTCGGCTGCATGGGGATGACCTGGGCCTACGACGTCCACAACCGGGACGACGAGACCTCGGTCCGGGTGATCCGGCAGGCGCTCGACCTCGGGGTCACGCTGATCGACACCTCCGACATCTACGGCCCGTACAGCAACGAGGAGGTGGTCGGCGCCGCGCTGGCCGGTCCGTACCGGGAGCGGGCGGTGCTCGCCACCAAGGTCGGCCTGGTGCCGGGCACCGGTGCGGAGCGGGTGCTGCGCAACGGCCGGCCCGAGCACATCCGCCGGGCGATCGACGACAGCCTGCACCGCCTCGGCACCGACCACGTCGACCTGTACCAGCTGCACCGGGTCGACCCGGAGGTGCCGATCGAGGAGTCCTGGGGCGCGCTCGCCGAGGTGGTGGCGGCCGGCAAGGCGCGCCGGATCGGGCTGTCCGAGGTGGGCGTCGAGGAGATCGAGCGCGCCCGGGCCGTCCACCCGGTGGCCTCGGTGCAGAACGAACTGTCGCTGTGGACCAGGGACTCGCTGGCCGAGGTGCTGCCGTACACCGAGGAGCACGGGATCGCGTTCCTGCCGTTCTCACCGCTCGGCCGGGGCTTCCTGACCGGCGGCATCGCCTCCTTCGACGAACTGCCGGCCGACGACTTCCGCCGCGGCCTGCCGCGCTTCCAGCAGGACGCGCTGAAGGCGAACCTGGCACTGGTGGAGCGGGTGCGGGAGGTCGCGGCGAGGGTCGGCGCGACGCCCGCGCAGGTGGCGCTCGCCTGGGTGGTCGCGCAGGGGCGGTACGTGCTGCCGATCCCGGGCACCAAGACGCCCGAGTACCTGGTGCAGAACGCGGCGGCGGCCGAGCTGGTGCTGTCGCCGGCGGACCTCGCCGAGCTGGACGCGCTGCCGGCGCCGTCGGGCGACCGGTACTGAGCGGGGCGCCGCCGGACGGAGCGCTACCGGGCGGGACGGCACTCCTGGACCCAGATCTGCTTGCGTCCGGTCTCGCCCGGTGCCCGCACCGGCGCGTCGACCGTCCGGTCGAGGCGGAAGCCGAGCCGTCGGGCGACCGCGGCGCTGGCGGTGTTCGCCGGGTCGCAGTGGATCTCGACCCGGTGGATTCCGGGCAGGGCGAACGCCGCGGCGGTGAGCGCCCGGGCGGCGGCGGTGGCGATGCCCCGGCCGACGTGGTCGGTGCCGACCCAGTAGCCGATTTCCAGCGCGCCCGGTCCGATCCGGCGGTGCAGGCCGAACGAGCCGATCACCCGGCCGGGTTCGGCGTCCAGGCCGACCAGGTAGATGAAGTCGGTGCCGGCCTCCCAGGCGGCCATGCCGGCCTCGGTCAGCTCGGCGGTGCGGGCGGCGGTGGGGGGCTCGGCGGCCCACTCCAGCCAGGGGCGCAGGTGGTCCAGGTCGGCCCGGACGGCGGCGTTGAGGGCGAGGCTCTGGGCGGGGGAGCGGCGGCGCAGCGTGATTCCCCCGGCCGGCCGCAGCAGTTCGGGCGGCCGGCCGGGGGTGGGCGCGGGCGCGCCGGGTGCGGGCACGGAGGAGGGAGCGGACGACGGAGGGGGATCGGACGCGGCACCGCACGGCGGTGGCATGACGTGATTCATGACAGCGATTATGTCGACGTCCTGTATCCGTCACCACCGCCCGTCGCCGCTTACCCGGGCGGTCCGGGGGCGCGTCAGAGGCGGATCAGCACCTCGTCGAGCTCCTTGCGCCGCAGGTCCGGTACGCGCGCCCCCTCGGCGGGGTACCCCACCGGGATGACGTACGCGGCCCGTTCCTCCTGCGGCCGTTCGCACACCTCGTTGAGGAACTTCATCGGGCTCGGCGTGTGTGTGAGCGTGGCCAGCCCCGCCTGGTGCAGCGTGGCCAGCAGCAGGCCGACCGCGATGCCCACCGACTCCTTGGTGTAGTACGGGCGCGGCGAGTGCGGGCCCTTGTGCACCTCGAAGACCACGATCACGGCCGGGGCGTCCTCCAGGAAGGGCTTCTCCCAGTCGGTGCCGATCGGCGCGAGCGCGGCCAGCCACTCCTCGGAGGCCCGGTGCGCGTAGAACTCGCGCTCCTCGGCCTCGGCGGCCTCCCGCAGCCGGCGCTTGCGGTCCGGATCGGTGATCACCACGAACCGCCAGGGCTGGACGTGCGCGCCGCTCGGCGCGGTGTTGGCGGTGCGGATCGCCCACTCCAGCACGCCGTCCGGGAGCGGCCGGGTCGAGTAGTCGCGGACGGTTCGGCGCTGGTCCATCACGTCGTGGAAGGACTTGCTGCGGGCCTCGGCCTCGTGGGCGGGCACGGTCATGGGGGTGAGCGGGACGGTCGGGTAGGACGCGCCTGCCACCGCGCTGTCGAGCGCTGTGCTGTCAACCATGGTCGACAGCACAGCACATGACGGCGGGCCGGGGAAGAGGTCTGGACCTCCTCCCCGGCCCGCGGTGCGCAGGGCGCCCGGTGCTACAGCTCGGCGACCCGCCCGCCGCCGACCTCGATCCGCCGGTTCACCGCGACGGTGTCCAACATCCGCCGGTCGTGCGTGACCAGCAGCAGCGTGCCGGTGTACGAGGCGAGTGCCGACTCCAGCTGCTCGATGGCCGCCAGGTCCAGGTGGTTGGTGGGCTCGTCCAGCACCAGCAGGTTCACCCCGCGCGCCTGGAGCAGCGCGAGCGCCGCCCGGGTCCGCTCGCCGGGGGAGAGCGTGTCCGCGGGGCGCAGCACGTGCACCGCCTTCAGCCCGAACTTCGCCAGCAGGGTGCGGACCTCGTCCGGTGCGAGCTCGGGGACGGCGGCCGCGAACGCCTCCAGCAGCGGTTCGCCGCCGAGGAACAGCCCGCGTGCCTGGTCCACCTCGCCGACGACCACGCCGGAGCCCAGCGCCGCGCTGCCGGAGTCGAGTTCGAGCCGGCCCAGCAGGGCGGCCAGCAGCGTGGACTTGCCCGCGCCGTTGGCACCGGTGATGGCGACCCGGTCCGCCCAGTCGATCTGCAGGTCCACCGGGCCCAGCACGAAGTCGCCGCGCCGGGCGGTGGCCCCGCGCAGGGTGGCGACGACCGAGCCGGAGCGCGGCGCGGCGGCGATCTCCATCCGCAGCTCCCACTCCTTACGGGGCTCGTCGACCACGTCCAGCCGCTCGATCATCCGCTGGGTCTGCCGGGCCTTGGCGGCCTGCTTCTCGGTGGACTCGGTGCGCATCGCGCGCCCGATCTTGTCGTTGTCGCTGGACTTGCGGCGGGCGTTGCGGACGCCGTTCTCCATCCAGCCGCGCTGCATCCGGGCCCGGGCCTCCAGGCCCGCCTTGGTGTCGGCGTACTCCTCGTACTCCTCGCGGGCGTGCCGGCGGGCCGTGGCGCGCTCCTCCAGGTACGCCTCGTAGCCGCCGCCGTAGAGGTTGACCTGCTGCTGGTGGAGGTCCAGCTCCAGCACCTTGGTCACCGTGCGGGCCAGGAACTCGCGGTCGTGGCTGATCACCACGGTGCCCGCGCGCAGACCCTTGACGAACGACTCCAGCCGCTCCAGACCGTCCAGGTCGAGGTCGTTGGTGGGCTCGTCGAGCAGGAACACGTCGTAGCGGGAGAGCAGCAGCGAGGCCAGGCCGGCCCGGGCCGCCTGGCCGCCCGAGAGGGCGGTCATCGGCAGGTCCAGCGAGATCTTGAGGCCGAGCGAGTCGGCGACCTCCTCCGCGCGGTCCTCCAGGTCGGCGCCGCCCAGCTCCAGCCAGCGGTCCAGGTTCTCCGCGTAGGCGTCGTCGGCACCGGGCGCGCCGTCGACCAGGCCCTGGGTGGCCTCGTCCAGGGCGGCCTGCGCGGCGGACACACCGGTGCGGCGGGCCAGGAAGTCGCGGACCGACTCGTCGGCGCGGCGCTCCGGCTCCTGCGGGAGGTGGCCGACGTTGGCGGAGGCGGGGCTGAGCCGCCGGGTACCGCCCTCCGGGGTGTCCAGGCCGGCCAGCAGGCGCAGCAGGGTCGACTTGCCGGCCCCGTTCACGCCGACCAGGCCGATCACGTCGCCGGGGGCGACGACCAGGTCCAGGCCGGAGAAGAGGGTGCGCTCGCCGTGGCCGGCGGCGAGGTCCTTGACGACGAGTGTGGCGCTCATGATGTCGTCGATTCTAGGCGGGCCGGGGCGTGCGCCGGGGCGCGGGCGGGAAGCGGGCCGGCGCGCGGGGGAGGACCGACCCGGACGCGGCCGGGCAGCCGGCCGGGGCGCGGAAGCGGCGGCCGCCCGGGCGGGTGCGGGCGGGAACGCCGCCGGGGGCGGCGGCACGCGGGGTGCCACCGCCCCCGGCGGGGGAGTTCAGCGGGTGACCGGGGTCACTTGCTCTTCTTGGAGAAGTACTCCAGCGCGTGCTGGGCGACGTCGTCCAGGTACGGGCCGGCCTCCCAGGTGTTGTCGGAGCCGCCGATGGAGGTGTCCGACACCAGCACCTGCTTGCCGTCCTTGGTGGTGAACCAGCCGCCGCCGCTGTCGCCGCCGCTGCCGTTGCAGCCGGTCATCAGCATGGTCGGGCGGGACGGGTCCATCGAGCGGCGGGCCGGCCTGCCGGCCTCGCAGTGCTCCAGCTCCATGCCGTCGAACGGCTTGGCGGCCGGGTAGCCGTAGGTGCTGACCGAGGCGATCTGCTCACGCGGGGCGTTGAACCAGACCGGTACCGAGCCGCCGACGACCTCCTCCAGGGACTTGGCGCTGCCGTCCGGGTTGGCGACCCTGAGGATGCCGAAGTCGTACTGGCTCCACGGGCCGCCGTTCTCCGGGTCGGCCTCGGCCGTCCACTGCGGGGCGACCATGCCCGCGACGGCGCCCCACTCGCCGTACGGCTCGGCGTCGGCGAGGGTGCCCTGCTTGCCGGCGCTCACCGCGCCGCTGCTGTTGAAGGCCGGGGCGAAGGTGATGTTGGTGTGGTACTTGCCGCCCTTGCCGCCGTGCAGGCAGTGGCTGGCGGTCCAGACGAGGTTGCTCTTCCCCGGGTTGGCGGGGTCGGAGACGACCGTGCCGGAGCAGACGTAGTCCTGCTTGCCGTCCTGGAAGAACAGCTTGCCGTTGACGTGGGCCGGCTTGGCGAACGGGTGCGGGAGGGGCTTCATCTCGACCAGCTTCGGCTGCGGGTCGTTCTGGCTGCCGCCGCCGTTGCCACCGGTGCCGCCACCGGTGCCGCCGCTGCCGCCCGGCTGGGCGGGGGCGGCGCTGGTGGGCTGGGCCGCCGTCGGCTGCGCGGTGGGCTGCGCCGGCGGCTGGGTGGTCGGCTGGGCCGGCGCCGCACCGGTCGGCTGGGCCGTGGGCTGCGCGGTCGGCTGGCTCCCCGGGCCCGGCTTGTAGGGCTTGGCCTTGAGGATCTTCTGCAGGTCCCAGAAGCCCTTCACGGCCGGGGAGACGACGTTCTGCTGGGCCCACTTGTCCCAGTCGTCGAAGTTCCACTTCTTCAGCTCGTCGGCCGTCGGCAGCTTGATCGGCGGCAGACCGCCCGGCTTGTCGGTGGCGCCCGCGGTGGCCGCGGCGGTCGTCCCACCGGGAGCGGCGGCGGTCTGGCCGCCGGCCGGGTCGCTGTTGTCCGGACCGCACGCGGTCGCGACGACCATCGTCAGAGCGACGACGGAGGCGCCCAGCGCGGCACGCGTCGCCCGGGATATCGATGACATGATGTTCGGTTCCCCCTGTGAATGCACACCACGGATGTGAGTACCCGCCACGGATCCAGCGGCGGACGGGCCGCGGGTGTGGCGGGTGTGGCAGGGGAGGAGTCTGCCATGCGCGGCGGACGGCATCCGGCCGTCGGCCGTTCCGGAGCGGCGCCGTCACCGGATCGGCACGCGATCGGCACCGGAATAACCGGTTGCACACCACCGGAGGCCTCCGTAGCGTGATCCCTGCCACCCGCCAGAACAGGAGAAGGCCGTTGCTCTACTGAGGGTCCCGAGACACCGCCCCCGCCGCGCCGCAGCGACTTCGCTGCCCTTCCGCAGCCCCAGTGCTGCCCGCGCGGTCCGTGAGTGTGCGAGTGCCCGACCTCAGTGGTGAGCCGGCCCGGCGTCCCCCGTCGCTCTGACGACCCGAGCCCCGTCCCGGCCCCACCCCGGTCCCGCGCGCACCCGCGGTGTCTCCCCGTGTCGTCCCACGACCACGTCCGGTGACCGGCCGCGTCCGGCAGACCCTCGGGAGGCCTCCATGGCACAACCCACCACCTCGCTCCTCTGCACCGACCTCTCCTTCGACTGGCCGGACGGCAGGCCCGTCCTCGACGGCTTCCACCTCGCCGTCGGCCCCGGCCGCACCGGACTGATCGGTCTCAACGGCGCGGGCAAGTCCACCCTGCTCCGGCTGCTCGCGGGCGAACTCACGCCCACCTCCGGCACCGTGAAGGTGGGCGGCGAGATCGGCTACCTCCCGCAGGGGCTCACCCTGGACACCGGCCTGCGGGTCGACGAGGCGCTCGGCGTCCGGGCCGCGCGCGAGGCCCTGCACGCCGTCGAGGCCGGATCCACCGACCAGCGCCACTTCGACGCGATCGGCGACGACTGGGACGTCGAGGAGCGCGCCCGCGCCCTGCTCGACCGGCTCGGCCTGCGCCGGCTCGGCCTCGACCGCACCACCGGCGAACTCTCCGGCGGCGAGGCCGTGCTGCTGCGGCTGGCCGCCCTGCTGCTGCGCCGCCCCGACGTGCTGCTGCTCGACGAGCCGACCAACAACCTCGACCGGGCGGCCCGTGAGCGGCTCTACGACACGGTGGCCGGCTGGGGCGGGGTGATGGTGATCGTCAGCCACGACCGTGAGCTGCTCCAGCACGTCGACCAGATCGCCGAACTGAGGGACGGTCAGGTCACCTGGTACGGGGGCAACTTCGCCGAGTACGAGCGCACCGTCGCCGCCCAGCAGGAGACCGCCGAGCGGCTGCTGCGCCACGCCGAGGCCGATGTCCAGCGCCAGAAAAGGGACTTGGTCGACGCCAGGACGAGGCTGGAGCGCAGCGCCAGTTACGGGAAGAAGCGCTCGGTCACCCGCAACGATCCGCACATCTTCGCCGGCAAGCTCAAACGCCAGGGCCAGGAGACCGCCGGCCGCCTCCAGGGCATGCACGCCGAGCGGCTGGAGGAGGCCAGGCGCAAGCTCTCCGCGGCCGAGGAGGCCGTGCGGGACGATGCCGAGATCCGGATCGACCTGCCCCGTACCGCCGTTCCGGCCGGGCGCACCGTGCTCACCCTGGAGCGGGTGCGGCTGCCGAACGGCATCACCGCGGAGCTGGACCTCCGCGGGCCCGAGCGGATCGCCCTGGTCGGCCGCAACGGCGCGGGCAAGACCACGCTGCTGCGCACCGTCGCGGGCGAGCTCGCCCCGCTCTCCGGCACGATCACCGCCCCGGTGTCGCTCCGGCACCTGCCGCAGCGGCTGGACCTGCTGGACGAGAAGCTGACCGTGGTGGGCAACGTCAAGCTGTTCGCTCCGAACGCGGGGGACAACGCGATCCGGGCCCGGCTGGCCCGGTTCCTGTTCCGCGGCGGGCGGGCGGACCAGCCGGCCGGCACGCTCTCCGGCGGCGAGCGGTTCCGGGCCACCCTGGCCGCGCTGCTGCTGGCCGACCCGCCGCCGCAGCTGCTGCTGCTCGACGAGCCGACCAACAACCTCGACCTGGCCAGTGTGCGCCAGCTCACCCAGGCGCTCGCCGCCTACCGGGGTGCGCTGATCGTCGCCAGCCACGACCTGCCGTTCCTGCGCGGCCTCGGCATCACCCGCTGGCTGGAGCTGGACGGCGAGCTGAGGACGGTGGATCCGATGTGACGGTCAGCGGGGGGCGGCTGCGGCTCCGGCCCCGGCGGTTGCCGAGGCTCCGGTGGCGTCCGTGGCGTCCGTGGCGTCCGTGGCGTCCGTGGCGTCCGTGGCGTCCGTGGCGTCAGCGGTGTCCGTGGTGTCCGTGGTGTCAGCGGTGTCTGTGGCGTCCGTCGCTCCGGTGCGCCCGGCGGAGAGGAGCCTGCGGGCCTCGGTCAGTGCCGAGTCGCGGCCCTGGCTCAGCTCCTCCGGGGTGAACACCGGGGTGCGGACGTTCGGCGGGACACCCGGTCCGTCGAAGGTGCTGCCGGAGCGGGTGAGGAACTTCTCGTTCGGCAGGACGGCCACGAGGTCGGCCGAGAGCGGCTTGAACATGACGTCGGAGAAGACGCCCTGGGTGTTCTCGCCGATCCGGACGGGTGCCGGCCGTCGCTCCGCCATCGCCTGGGTGAAGGTCTCGCCCGCGCTGACGGTCGAGCCGGCGGTCAGCAGGGCGACCGGTCCGGTGTACCGGGTGGAGCCGGCGGCGGGGCGGACCACGCTCGGCTGGGGCCGGGTGAACCTGCTCGGGTCGGCCGGGTCGTTGCGGGCCACCTTGCGGTAGGCCAGGAACGGCCGGTCGGTGAGCCGGGAGGCGATCCGCAGACCCAGCTGGTCCGAACCGCCGCCGTTCAGCCGGAGGTCGACCACCACGCCGTTCAGTCGCTCGGGGTGCGCCAGCAGGAGGTCCAGCGCCTTGTCCAGCTCGGCGGCGTGGTCCTGGTACGGGCCGTCGTCGACGTAGCCGTCGAAGGCGCTGACCCGCAGGTAGCCGATGCCGCCCGGGAGTTCGCCGACCCCGAGCAGGCCCCGGCCGAAGGTCTGCTCGGGGGCGAGGAGCTGGGCGGCCACCGCCCGGGCCGCCTGCTCCCGGACGTCGTCGGTGGGCTCCGCGGTGCCCGGGCGCAGCCCGCCGAAGACACCGTCGTACCCGCCGTCGGGGCGCTTGCGGCCCAGCGCGGTGTGCGCGTCGCCGAGCGGTTCCAGCAGGCCCACGATGATCTTCTGCAGGTCGTCGGTGCTGGTCCGCGAGGTGATGCCGGCCCGTGCCCGCGCGCCCTGCGCGCGCCAGTCGACGCCCTTGGCGGCGAAGAAGGGGTAGTTCTCCTCGAAGGTCGCCCAGAACCGGTCGAAGGTCGCGAGCGCGTCCTGCGGGGCGGGCTGCCGGCACTGGGCCGGGAGCCCGGGCAGCCGGGTGAAGTCCTTGGTGGAGGCGGCGCCGTCCTCCGAGTACACGGCCCGGTCGCGTCCCCGGGGCGTGAGCGAGGACGACGCGTACGCCTTGCCGGACTGGCCGTACCGGACGGTGCCGTCACGTCCGGGCGCGCCGATCTGCGTGCCGGAGTAGAAGCCCGGGGTGCAGCTGATCCGGGTCACGTCGTAGGTGGTGAAGGTCGTTCCGCGGATCTCGACGATCATGCCGTAGCCGTCCGTCCGCCAGACGCCCTCCAGCCGGTCGACCCCCGGCCGCCTCGCGTCGCCGCCCCCGTCCGGCGCGGCGCCGACGGCACCCGCCGCGCCGACGGTCCCCGCCGTGACCGCGAGCGCGACCGCGGCGACCCCCGCCGCCCTGACCGCCCCCGCCGCCCCTGTCGCCCTGGTCGTCCGGCCCGCAGGCCTCCGCCGTCCGATACCCATGTCGTCCCCTGCCGTTCTCCGGTCCGGGCGTCCCCCGCGGAGCCTCTCCGCCGTCCAGGGCCGACGGTACGGGCCCGACCGGTCCCGGCACGTCAACCTGCGGATCCGTCCCCACCTGTACCCCGGGGGTACGCCTCGGCGCACCCGGCTCCGACCTGCGGACCAGACGCTCCCCGAGTGCTCTCGGGGTTGTCGGCTCAGTGTCCAACTCCTGTGGGCTCCAGTACCATCGGCGCCATGCCAGCACTCAGCATCGAGTACACGGAGCACGAACTCGCCGCCATCCGCGAGGCCGCCGCCGCCGACGGGAAGAGTGTCAAGGCGTACGTGCACGACTTGAGCGTGCGGGAGCAGCAGCGCCGGGTGTTCGTCTCCCACGCGGTGGCGTTCTGGAACGAGCACCGCGAGGAGTTCGACCGGGCCTTCCCGGAGGACGCGCCCGCGGCCTGAGCGGTGCCGTCACGGGAGGGGGGCGCGATGTTGCTTCCGCGCGTCGATCTGCGCTGGCTGCTCGACATCCAGGAGCTGGCCTCGCCCGAGGACCTCAGCGTGCGCGACTACTCGGCACTCCAGGCGGCGGTCGCACGGCACCGGGTGAACACCGCTCAGCTCGGCCACGAGGCCGATCCGGCCTGGTGCGCCGCCACCCTGATGCACACCATCGTGCTGCTGCGCCCGCTGCCGCTGCGCAACAACCTCTTCGCCTGCATGGCGACGGCCGCGTACATGCACGCGGCGGGCGAGGGCGTCGATCCGCCGTACGGGGCGCTGGTCGAGCTGGCCCGGGACATCGTGGAGGGACGGGCGGACGTGTTCGCGGCGGCCGACCGGATCCGGTCCTGGCGGATCTGAGGCCCGATGCCGGGTCCGGCGCAGGACCGGGGTCGACACCGGCTCCGGAGTCGACGTCCGCCCCGGAGTCGACACCCGCCCCAGGGCCGACGCCCCGTCAGGCCCCGGTCGGGGTGGTGCCGTCGCGCCCCAGCCTGGTGCGGACCAGGGTGCCCAGCCGGTCCAGGCCGACCACGACGGCGGCCAGCGCCACGAACTCGACCGTCAGCAGGGCGATCTGCCCCCAGACGTAGCCGTACCCCTTCGTGGTGGGGTCGAAGAAGAAGTACGGGTACGGCAGCGGGTAGTTGGAGAACAGCGCGTTGCGGACGAGCACGAGCGCCGCGTAGCCGAGCGGGAAGGTCAGCCAGAGCGGGATGTCCCGCCAGGAGGAGGCGTTGCGGGGCCGGAACACCAGCCAGTCGACGATCACCAGTACCGGGGTGACGTAGTGCACGAAGAACGACGACCAGTGCTGGAGCTTGTCCGGCCCGTCGAACAGGCCGGGCAACGGGTTGGCGCCGTGCTCGAGCAGGATGTGCGAGACCAGTCCGGTGATCAGGATGTACAGGGTGGCGGCGCCGCGCAGCCGGGGCGCGGGCGCGTCGGTGGTCCCGCGCTTCAGCATCCAGTACACGGCGCCGATGAAGTAGCCGAGCACGATCACGTTGCTCTGGACGGTGAAGTACACCAGCGGCGCGGTCTGGAGGCTCAGACCGAGGGCCGTCGAGAGCACGATGCCGGCGCGCCACCAGAGCGCCGGGCTGGTCCGGACTGACATGCGGCCACCAGTTCTTTTCGGGCGATACAGGAGGTATCGGACGTCGAAGGGGAAGATCGCACTCTACCTGTGGGTCCGGGGGAGCGGAAAAACGTTCCTCCACCGACCGGATTCCCTGTGGATGCCCCTGGGACATTCGGCCGACACCTCGGCGGCGGCTCCGGACGCCGGGCTCAGCCCGGCAGGACGAAGCCCGACTCGTAGGCCGCGATGACCGCCTGGGTGCGGTCCCGCGCGCCGAGCTTGGCGAGTACGCCGGCCACGTGCGTCTTGATCGTCTCCTGGCTGAGCACGAGCTTCGCGGCGATCTCCCCGTTGCTCAGGCCCGCCGCCATCAGTCGCAGCACCTGGCCCTCACGCTCGGTCAGCCGCTCGATCGGCGTTCGCCGCTCGATCGGCGTGCGACCCCGGCCCGGGGCCGCAGCCCGGCCGGGCGCCGGACGGGCGTCCCGCGCGGACGGCGCCCCGTACCGGAGGGCGAGATCGCGGACGGCGGCCGGGAACAGCAGCGAGTCGCCGCGCGCGATCAGCCGCACCGCCTGCACCATCTCCTCCGCCCGGGCCCGCTTCAGCAGGAAGCCGGCCGCCCCCGCCCGCAGCGCGTCGTACACGTGGTCGTCGTGCTCGAAGGTGGTGACCACCAGGATCCGGGGCGGCTCGGCCATCCCGCCGATCAGCTGCTCGGTGGCCCGGATGCCGTCGATCCCGGGCATCCGGACGTCCATCAGCACCACGTCCGGGCGCTGTTCGCGCACCAGCGGCACCACCTCGGCGCCGTCGGCGGCCTCGCCGACCACGGTGAGGTCCGGTTCGGCGTCGATGACCACCCGCAGGCCCGTCCGCACCAGCCGCTCGTCGTCGGCGATCACCACCCGCACCGGGCCGGCGGCCCCCGCCGCCCCGCGGTCGACCCCTGCCGTGCTCCTCGGACCGTTCACCCTTGCTCTCCTCCCGTACCCACCGGCAGCCGGACGGCCAGCCGCCACATCGTTCCGTCGTCCGTCGGCCCGGCCGCGCAGTCGCCGTTCAGGGCCGCCGCGCGTTCGCCGATCCCGCGCAGCCCGCGTCCGCCGCCGGGCCGGCCGGGCCGGAGCCGGTCGAGCGGATTGGTCAGCTCGATCCCCACCCATTCCTCGGCCAGCGAGACCCGCAGCCGGGCGGGTGCGGGCCCGGCGTGCCGCAGCACGTTGGTGAGGCCCTCCTGGACGATCCGGTACGCCTCGCGGGAGAACCCGGGCGGCAGCCGGTCCAGGCCCGGCGCCAGCTCGGCGTCCACCTGCACTCCCGTCCTGGCGAGTTGCCGCAACAGGTCGTCCAACCCGGCCAGGGTCGGTCCGGCCGTGCCGGCCTCGGCCCGCTCCTCCTCGCGGAGCAGCCCCAGTACCGCGTCCAGTTCGGCGACGGCCCCGCGTGCGGTCTCCTCGATGGCGGCCAGCGCCTCCGCCGCGAACTCCGGGTCGGTGCGCAGCACCCGGGCGGCGGCGGAGGCCTGGATGCCGACGGCACTCAGCGCGTGGCCGACCGAGTCGTGCAGTTCGCGGGCCAGCCGGTTGCGCTGGGCGAGCACGGTGGCGCGCCGCTCGGCGGCGGCCAGGCGCTCGTCCGGGGTCGGGCCGAGCAGTACGGGCGCCCAGCGGGCCAGCAGGCCGCCGAGGCCGGCGCTGGTGCCGACGATCAGCGCGAGCAGGGCCAGGCCCAGCACCGGGCCGGGCAGCGGTCCCGGTACGCCGCTGTCCTCCCAGAACCGCGTCAACTCCTCGAAGCCGACCGGGCGGAGGATCAGCATCAGCGCGAACGGCGTGCCGGTCAGCGTCATCCCGCTGACGATGCCGCCGAACGCGAGGTGCAGCACGAACCAGCCGGCCGACCGCCGCCGGGCCGCCCAGGACCGGGCCGGACCGGTCACCACCTCGCCCGCCCGGGCGGGCGCGCAGAGCGCGAGTGCGGCCGCCCCCTCCAGGGCCCGTACGGTCGGCACCAGCGCGGTGGCGGCGGCCATCGGGAGCGAGGTGGCGAGGGCGGCGAAGTAGAGCAGGACCTGGAGCAGCGGCCCCTTGCGCGGGTCGAGCGAGCCCAGCAGGACGGTGGACAGCAGCCAGTACGGCATCAGCAGCGCACCGCCGAGCACCAGGTGCACCCACCGCAGCCGGGCCTGCCGGCCGAACAGGGCGCGCAGCGTGCGGCGGACGGGGCCCGCGGCCCGGTCGGTGTCCGTGTCCGTGTCCGTGCTGCCGGTGCCGGTGCCGGTGCCGGTGTCGGTGCCGGTGCTGTGCTCCGTGCCCGTGCTCGCGTCCGCCTGCCGGTCGGCCCCCGCCCCCGTGATCATTGCGCAGACTCTACGTCAGCCGTCCGGATCCGGCGCGGGACCGATGTAGCCCGAGCGTTGTCCGGGACGGCCCCAGCGGTGCCCGGGACGGCCCGCGCGATGGTCGGGGCGGCGGCGGCCGCGGACCGCTCGGCCAGGGCGATCGCGCCCACCGCCAGGACCAGCAGCCCG
This sequence comes from Kitasatospora sp. NPDC089913, assembly GCF_044748625.1. Lineage (NCBI taxonomy): Bacteria > Bacillati > Actinomycetota > Actinomycetes > Kitasatosporales > Streptomycetaceae > Kitasatospora > Kitasatospora sp. NPDC089913. The sequence continues at coordinate 827,344 of NZ_JBIVGI010000001.1, forward strand.
GTCACCACCTGGGCGGACTCCACCAGGGTCAGCAGGCCCGGCACCGCCCGCCGGGGATCGGGCGCCGCCGTGAACGTCCCGAACGCCACCAACTGCCAGGATCCCCAGCCGAACAGCGACCCGGCCGCCGTCCACAGCACGGCCAGCGGTCCGCGCAGCCGCCACCCCGGACGGCCCCGGAACACCAGCAGCAGCAGTGCCGCGCCGGCGGCCACCGCCATCAGGGCCGTCACCCCGTCCATCACCGCCACGCCCCGGCCGCGGTACTCCTGCCACTCCAGCGGCAGCCCGGTCGTCCCCCCGCAGGCCCAGTACACCCGGGCCGCCGCGACCCCGGCGGCGAGCGGGGCGGCGACGCAGGCGAAGGCCCGTTGGGTGGTGAGGGTGGGGGAGCGGGGGAGGTCGCCGATCCTGTCGTGGCGCAGCAGTCCGGCCCAGCGTTCCCGCGCGTACAGCAGGAAGCCGGTGATCAGCGCCAGCCCCTGGACGGCGAACCCGCCGTACACCACCGGGAACACCCAGCCGCTCGGCCCGTCGTCGGTGCCGGGCGGCGCCTGGTCCGGGCCGAGCAGCAGGGTGGCGAGCAGGAACAGCGGCAGGGCGACCAGGAGGGTCCCGAGCAGTCCGGTCGCGACCCACATCGGGAAGGCCACCAACCCGGCGGGAGCCCGGCGCCCCCAGGGCCGGACGAAGGAGAGGGCGAGCAGGACGGCGACGGTGTCCATGCCGAAGGTCAGCAGGTTGACGAGCCACAGGTCGTCCATGGCGTCGCCGTCGCCGGCCCCGACCGGGTGGCCGGTGAGCCAGAGCAGCTTGAGGCCCAGATAGGGCACGGTCGCCGCGACGGCTACCGCGGACGCCACGGCCCTGGCCCGGCCGACCGGTGCGTCGGGGCGGTGTGCCGGGGCCGGTACGCCGTCCGGGGCCGGAGCGGGTGGCACGTCGGGTGTCGGGGTCGGGGCCGGTGCGCGGGGCGGGAGCATCGAGGTCATGTGTCCCACGGTCGCGCGGGTCGGGCGGCCCGCGCGTCCTCCGGAGACGGGATCCGCCTCCCCCGCCGGGGGGATCCGGGTGGACCGCCACCGTCCCGGCGGGGGAGGGCCGGAGGTCTTGTTACCGGCGGGTCGCTTGCCTATCATCGCGAGTGTTACAGCTTTACTGTCAGACTTCGTCGATCCTCGGAGGGGCCGTGGCGCCCGTGGGTGGCAGCGGTGTGCACGGCGGCGGCGCGGGCGGGCCGCTGGCCGGGGTCCGGGTGGTCGAACTCGCCGGGATCGGCCCCGGACCGTTCGCCGCGATGCTGCTGGGCGACCTCGGCGCGGACGTGGTCCGGGTGGACCGCCCCGAGCCGTCGCCGCTCGGCATCGAGCCGGCGTACGACATCGCCAATCGCAACAAGCGTTCGGTGGTCGTCGACCTCAAGGCCCCCGAGGGGCCGGGGCAGGTGCTCGACCTGGTGGCCCGGGCCGATCTGCTGATCGAGGGGTACCGGCCGGGGGTCGCCGAGCGCCTCGGGGTCGGGCCGGAAGCCTGCCTGGCCCGCAACCCGGCGCTGGTCTACGGGCGGATGACCGGCTGGGGGCAGCACGGGCCGCTGGCCGCCAGGGCCGGGCACGACATCGGGTACACGGCGGTGGCCGGCGTGCTCGGTCTGGTCGCCCCGACGGCGGCCGTCCCCGCGGACGGCTCTGCGGCCGTCCCCGTGGACGGCTCCGCGGTCGACCCCGACGGGCCGCCCGCCCTCCCCGCCAACCTGCTCGGCGACTACGCCGGCGGTTCGCTCTACCTGGTCGTCGGTCTGCTCGCGGCCCTCCACCACGCCCGCGCCACCGGTGCCGGCCAGGTGGTGGACGCGGCGATCGTCGACGGCGCCGCCCACCTCACCGCCGTCCTCCAGGGACTGCTGGCCGGCGGCAGCTGGCAGGACCGGCGCGGCGTCAACCTCCTCGACGGCGGCGCGCCGTTCTACACCGTCTACCCGGCCGCCGACGGCGGCCACCTCGCGGTCGGCGCGCTGGAGCCGCAGTTCTACGCCGAGTTCGCCCGGCTGCTGGAGCTCGGCCCGGACGCGCCCGGACAGTGGGACACCGCCCGCTGGCCCGAGCTGCGGGCCCGGATCGCGACGCGCTTCGCCGGCCGTACCCGCGCCGAATGGGAGCTCGTCTTCGCCGGGTCGGACGCCTGCGTGGAGGCCGTGCTGACGATGCGTCAATCCCATGCGCACGAGCACCTGGCGAGCCGGGGGACGTACGTCGAGGTGGCCGGCGTCGTCCAGCCGGCCCCCGCACCGAGGTTCTCCGCCACCCCCGGCGCGCTGCGCCGTCCGCCGGCCCGGCCGGGAGCCGACACCGCCGAGGTCGCCCGCGACTGGGGTGCGCCCTCGCTCGCGGCCGGGGCGGCCGGGCCCGTCGAGCCCGTCGAGCCGGTCGGTCCGGCCGAATCCGCCGCCTCCGCCGGCCCCGCCGCCCCCGCCCGCACCCCCGCGCCGCCGACCGCCTGAACCCGACACCCTCCCAAGGAGTTTGCCGTGCAACGCGACCTCTTCACCGACGAGCACGAGGACTTCCGCGGCACCGTCCGGGCGTTCCTCGCCAAGGAGGTGCTGCCGCACTACGACCGCTGGGAGAAGGCCGGCATCGTGGACCGCGAAGCCTGGCTGGCGGCCGGTCGGCAGGGGCTGCTCGGCCTCGCCGTCGCCGAGGAGCACGGCGGCGGCGGGAACGCCGACTTCCGCTACGCCGCCGTACTGGCCGAGGAGTTCGCCCGGGCCGGGGCGTCCGGACTGGCGATCGGGCTGCACAACGACATCATCGGCCCGTACCTCACCTCGCTCGCCACCGAGGAGCAGCAGCGCCGCTGGCTGCCGGGATTCTGCTCCGGCGAACTCGTCACGGCCATCGCGATGACCGAGCCCGGGACCGGCTCCGACCTCCAGGGCATCCGCACCCGGGCCGAGGACCGGGGGGACCACTTCCTCCTCAACGGCGCCAAGACCTTCATCTCCAACGGGATCCTCGCGGACCTGGTGATCGTGGTCGCCCGCACCACCCCCGAGGGCGGCGCCCACGGCCTCAGCCTGCTGGTCGTCGAGCGGGGCATGCCCGGCTTCGAACGCGGCCGCAACCTCGACAAGATCGGCCAGAAGGCCCAGGACACCGCCGAGTTGTTCTTCGAGGACGTCCGCGTACCGAAGGAGAACCTGCTCGGCGAGCTCGACCAGGGCTTCCTGTACCTGATGCGCAACCTCGCGCAGGAACGGCTCACCATCGCCGCCGCCGCGATCGCCGGGGCGGAGTACCTGGTCGAGATCACCACCGAGTACGTCAAGGGGCGCGAGGCGTTCGGCCGGCCGCTGGCGAAGCTCCAGCACGTCCGCTTCGAGATCGCCGAACTCGCCACCGAGTGCGCCGTCACCCGCGCCTTCGTGGACCGCTGCATCACCGAGCACAACCGTTACGCGCTCACCCCGGCGGACGCCTCGATGGCCAAGTGGTGGGCCACCGAACTGCAGAAGCGCACCGCCGACCGCTGCCTCCAACTCCACGGCGGCTACGGTTACATGACCGAGTACCCGGTGGCCAGGGCGTTCACCGACGGTCGCATCCAGACCATCTACGGCGGCACCACCGAGATCATGAAGGAGATCGTGGGCCGCTCCCTCCTCGGCTGAACCCCGCACGGCCCGGCCCCGGCCCCGGCCTCGGCCCCGGCCGCCACGCCGACGCACCCAGCACCCGGCAACCCGTACCCCGAGCACCCCGCACCCCGCACCCCGCCCCGAAAGGCTGCCCACCGTGACCACCGAAGCGTACGTCTACGACGCGATCCGCACCCCGCGCGGCCGGGGCAAGGCCACCGGCTCGCTGCACGGCACCAAGCCGATCGACCTGGTCGTCGGCCTGATCCACGAGATCCGCCGCCGCTTCCCCGGGCTGGACCCGGCGGCGATCGACGACATCGTGCTCGGGGTGGTCAGCCCCGTCGGCGACCAGGGCTCCGACATCGCCCGGATCGCCGCCGTCGCGGCCGGACTGCCCGACACGGTGGCCGGCGTCCAGGAGAACCGCTTCTGCGCCTCCGGTCTGGAAGCCGTCAACATGGCCGCCGCCAAGGTCCGTTCCGGCTGGGAGGACCTGATCCTGGCCGGCGGCGTCGAGTCGATGTCCCGGGTGAAGATGGCCTCCGACGGCGGCGCCTGGTTCGCCGACCCGATGACGGCCTACGAGACCAACTTCGCCCCCCAGGGCATCGGCGCCGACCTGATCGCCACCATCGAGGGCTTCTCCCGCACCGACGTCGACGCCTTCGCCGCCGAGTCCCAGGCCCGCGCGGCCAAGGCCCAGGCCGACGGGCTGTTCGACCGCTCGGTGGTCCCGGTCCGCGACCGCAACGGCCTGGTCGTCCTGGAACGGGACGAGTTCATCCGCCCCGGCACCACCGTCGAGACCCTGGCCGGGCTCAAGCCCTCGTTCGCCGCGATCGGCGAGGCCGGCGGGTTCGACGCCGTCGCCCTGCAGAAGTACCACTGGGTGGAGGCCATCGACCACGTCCACCACGCCGGCAACTCCTCCGGCATCGTGGACGGCGCCGCCCTGGTCGCCATCGGCAGCCGCGAGATCGGCGAGCGCTACGGACTGCGGCCGCGCGCCCGGATCGTCTCCGCCGCCGTCTCCGGCTCCGAGCCGACCATCATGCTCACCGGCCCCGCCCCCGCCACCCGCAAGGCGCTCGCCAAGGCCGGACTGACCGCCGCCGACATCGACCTGGTCGAGATCAACGAGGCGTTCGCCGCCGTCGCGCTGCGCTTCGTCCGGGAGATGGGCTTCTCCCCGGACCAGGTGAACGTCAACGGCGGCGCGATCGCCCTCGGCCACCCGCTGGGCGCCACCGGGGCGATGCTCATCGGGACCCTGATCGACGAACTGGAGCGGCGCGACCTCCGCTACGGCCTGGCCACCCTCTGCGTGGGCGGCGGCATGGGCATCGCCACCGTCGTCGAGCGCGTCTGACCCGCGCCCCCGAGACCTCCTCCCCTTCCGGCCCCATCAGGAGACCAGAACCCCATGAGCGACACCGGCGACACCACCACCATCCGCTGGGAGCAGGCCGAGGACGGCGTGGTCACCCTCGTCCTCGACGACCCCGACCAGTCCGTCAACACCATGAACGAGGCGTTCACCGCCGACTTCGAGACCGTCGTCGCCCGGCTGGCCGGCCTCGGCGCCGCCGGCGGGCTGCGCGGCGTGGTGATCACCTCCGCCAAGAAGACCTTCTTCGCCGGCGGCGACCTGAGGATGCTCTCCGCCGCGCGCCCGGAGGACGCCGCCGCCGTCTTCGAGAAGTCGATGCGGATCAAGCGCGCCCTGCGCACCCTGGAGACGCTCGGCCTGCCGGTCGTCGCCGCGATCAACGGCAGTGCGCTCGGCGGCGGCCTGGAACTCGCCCTCGCCTGCCACCACCGGATCGCGCTCGACACCCCGGCCAGCCGGATCGGCCTGCCCGAGGTCACCCTCGGCCTGCTGCCCGGCGGCGGCGGCATCGTCCGCACGGTGCGGCTGTTCGGCATCACCGACGCCCTGCTCAAGTTCCTGCTGCAGGGCCGCCAGTACCGGCCGGCGCAGGCCCTCCAGCACGGTCTGGTGCACGAACTCGTCTCCGCCCCGGAGGAGCTGGCCGAGCGGGCGCGGGCCTGGATCGAGGCGAACCCGGCTCCCGTCCAACCCTGGGACGTCAAGGGCTACAAGATCCCCGGCGGCACCCCGAGCACCCCGGCCTTCGCCGCCAACCTGCCCGCCTTCCCCGCCAACCTGCGCAAGCAGCTGGCCGGCGCCCCCTACCCGGCGCCGCGCAACGTGCTCGCGGCGGCCGTGGAGAGCGCCCAGGTGGACGTCGACACGGCGATGGCGATCGAGGCCCGCTACTTCACCGAGCTGGCCTGCGGGCAGACCAGCAAGAACATGATCCAGGCGCTCTTCTTCGACCTCCAGGCGGTCAACTCCGGTGCCGGGCGTCCGGCTTCGGTGGAGAAGCGGACGGTCCGCCGGGTCGCCGTGCTCGGTGCCGGGATGATGGGCGCCGGTATCGCGTACACCTGTGCCGAGGCCGGCATCGAGGTGCTGCTCAAGGACGTCACGGTCGAGGCCGCCGAGCGCGGGAAGGCCTACTCCGAGGGCCTGCTGGCTAAGGCGGTGGCCCGGGGCCGGCGCACCGGGGCTCAGCGCGACGAGGTGCTCGCGCGGATCACCCCCACCGCCGACGCCGCCGATCTGGCCGGCTGCGACGCGGTGATCGAGGCGGTCTTCGAGAACCCGGAGCTCAAGCACAAGGTGTTCCAGGAGGTCGAGGGCGTCGTCGCACCCGACGCGCTGCTCTGCTCCAACACCTCCACCCTGCCGATCGGCCTGCTCGCCGAGGGTGTGCAGCGCACCGCCGACTTCATCGGGCTGCACTTCTTCTCGCCGGTCGACAGGATGCGGCTGGTGGAGATCGTCCGCGGCCCGCAGACCGGGGACGAGGCGCTGGCCCGCGCCTTCGACCTGGTCCGGCAGATCGGCCGGACCCCGATCGTGGTGAACGACTCGCGCGGCTTCTTCACCTCGCGGGTGATCGGCCAGTTCATCAACGAGGGCGTGGCCATGATCGGCGAGGGGGTCGAGCCGGCCAGCGTGGAGCAGGCCGCCGCCCAGGCCGGCTACCCGGCCAAGGTGCTCTCGCTGCTCGACGAGCTGACCCTCACCCTGCCGCGCCGGATCCGCGACGAGTACCGGCGCGCCGTCGAGACGGCCGGCGGCGAGTGGACCGCCCACCCGGCGGACGCGGTGGTGGACCGGATGGTCGACGAGTTCGGCCGCCCCGGCCGCAGCGGCGGCGCCGGTTTCTACGACTACGACGAGAGCGGCGCCCGGGGCCGGCTCTGGCCCGGCCTGCGCGAGCACTTCACCCGCACGGACGTGGACATCCCGTTCGAGGACCTCAAGGAGCGGATGCTCTTCAGCGAGGCCCTGGACTCCGTCCGCTGCCTGGAGGAGGGCGTGCTCACCTCCGTGGCGGACGCCAACGTCGGTTCCATTCTCGGCATCGGCTTCCCGGCCTGGACCGGCGGTGTGCTCCAGTACATCAACGGCTACCCGGGCGGCCCGGCCGGTTTCGCGGAGCGCGCCCGCGAACTCGCCGCCGCGTACGGGGAGCGGTTCGCGCCGCCCGCGCTGCTGGAGCGGATCGCCGCCGAGGGGCGTACCTTCACCGACTGACCCGGCCCGTCGTCACCCGGGCGGGGCGGCCCGCCGCTCCTCGGCGGCCGCCTCGCCCAGTTCCTCCCGCAGCGACTTCTGGAACGCCGTCACCAGCGCCTGCGCCACCATCGGCTGGATGTGGTCGGTGAGCGCCTTCATCCGCTCCACGTCGTCGGGCTCCGGTTCGCTCTCCCGGTACGGCCGCCAGACCGTCTCCCGGAACAGCCGGTGCAGCTCCCGCGCGGTGGCCCGGCTGTGCTCCACCACGACGGCGCGTGCCGCGAGCAGCGTCTCCAGCGGGATCGGCACGTCCAGGATCCGCACCCCGAGCGGCAGCAGTCCCTGGTCCACCCGGAACACCTCCGGGTCCGCGGTGCGCTCCAGCGCGCCCATCGCGGCCAGCCGGTCCACCTGCTCCTCCGAGAGCCGCCGCCCGGCCCGCCGCTCGACCTCCTCGCGCCCCACCTCCTCCGGCGTCTCCGGCGTCCAGGAGGCCACCAGCGCCCGGTGGATCGCCAGGTCCAGCGGGGTGGGGTCCTGCGGCAGCCGGGCCAGGTACCGCTCGATCGCGGCCAGGGTCAGCCCCTGCCGCTGCAGCTCCTCGATCAGCCCCAGCCGGTCCAGGTGCTCGGCCCCGTACCACCCCACCCGCCGGGCCCCGAGCACCGGCGGCGGCAGCAGCCCCTTCGTCCCGTAGAACCGCACCGTCCGCACCGTGACCCCGGCCCGCGCCGCCAACTCGTCCACCGTCAGCCGCACCTCCACCCCCGCCTCCCGTCTCGTAGCACCATCACTGTGACACCACGAGTGTGACACCACTGTCCCACCCGGTCCACGCCCACGGACGCGACCGGGCCCGCGCTCCGACGGCGGAGCGCGGGCCCGGGGGGCGTCCTGCACCGGGGACGGGGCTGCCCGGCCTCAGGCGGCGAGGTCGGGGTGGTGGCGGCGGGTGACTTCGGGGTGGGCGCGGGTGTAGCCCTTCCACTCGTTGAAGCCGAAGTCGGCGTAGAGGGGGTTGGCCGGGTCCTGGGTGGCGCCGGGGGCGTGGTGGGCGAGCGGGAAGTCCAGCGGCTCGATGTGGGCGTCAAGACGCGGGTTGTAGAAGAACGGGACGGAGTAGCGCTCGCGGGCGCCGGGCGGGCTGACCACGCGGTGGCTGGTGGCCTTCAGGTAGCCGTCGGTGGCGACCTCCAGCAGTTCGCCGAGGTTGACCACGAACGCGCCCGGCATCGGCGGGACGTCCAGGAAGGAGCCGTCGGCGCGCTGCACCTGGAGGCCGGCCACGGTGTCCTGGAGGAGCAGGGTGATGAAGCCGTAGTCCTTGTGGGCGCCGACGCCCTGGCCGGCGCCGTCCGGGGCGGTTCCCGGGTAGCGGACCAGCTTGAGCCGCAGGTGCGGGTGGCCGGCGAAGGCGTAGTCGTAGAAGTCCGGCCGGGCGCCGATCGCGGTGAGGAGTTCGTGCAGCAGCGTGCGGGCGACGGTGCCGAGCCGGTCGATCCAGGTCAGGGCGGCGTCGCGGAGTTCCGGCAGGGCGGTGGGCCACTGGTTGGGGCCCTCCAGCCACCAGTAGGCGGGTTCGCCCGGGGCGGGGACGTGCGGGGGCAGTTCGGCACCGATGTCCAGCTGGTCGCGCCAGTCCTGGCTGCCGCCGGTGCGCTCGTCGCCGGTGCGGGTGTAGCCGCGGTAGTGCGGCGAGTTGAGGTTGGCGACGGCGAGGCGGTCGGCCTCGGGGAGGGTGAAGAAGGCCCGCATGGCGTCGGTGAGGGCGTCCGTCTCGGCCGGGGTGACCCCGTGGCCGACGAGCTGGAAGAAGCCGACGCCGGTGGCGGCGGCCCGGAGCGCGTCGTGCAGCCGGGTGCGGTCCGCCGGGCTGCCGTGGGCGAGCGAGAGGTCGATCACCGGGAGGGCGTCCTCGATCACCGGGAGGGCGTCCTCGGTGGTCGGGAGGGTGGCCGAGGGGGTGGTGGTGGGGTGCTGCTGCGACATGGATGACATCCGCTGGGTCTCGTCCCGGCCGGCTCCGGTGGTGACCGGGAACGCCGGGGACGCGCCTGGTGCGGCGGGTGTGCCCGGGGCCGGGGAGGGGGACGCGGCCGGTCGGGGCCGCGCTGAGGGTGGGGTGCGAGGTTCAGCTGGAGCGTCGACAGGACATGCTGGTCACGCGGAGCAGGTCCACGTGGCGACGGCGAACGAGTATGAGCACGTCACCAGCCTAGATCAACCGTTCGGGTGATGGGCGCCGGGGCCGGGCTCATGGCATGGGCATGCCGAGATAGTGCTCCCGTCGTGCCGTTCCGGCAAGGGGCCGGGCGGCGGGATTCCTTGCGGCGCTTGACCTCAAGCGAGCTTCAACTTCCATGATTGTCCACATGAACAACGCACTCATGAACGCCGGTTCCGTCGAGGCCGAGCTCGCCGCCATCCAGCAGGTTGTCGCCACCGTCCAGCACGCGCAGGTCAACGAACTCCCGGAGGTGTTCATCGACCTCTTCCGGGAGGACGCGATCTGGACCACCGGGCACGGCAAGGTCCTCCTCGGACGGGACGCGATCGCCGAGTTCACCCGCGCGGTGCTCCCCGGCAGCTTCTCCGGCACCGGCAACACCGCCACCTACGAGGTGTCGCACGTGTTCTTCGTCCGCCCCGACGTCGCCGCCGTCAAGGTCCGCCAGCGGTACCTCGACGCCGCCGGTGAGCAGGTCGGCGACGAGGGCAGCCCGCTGTACGTGATGGCCAAGGAGGACGGCCGCTGGCTGCTGACGGCCAATCAGAACACCCCGGTGGTCGGTGAATGAGCCGCACCGGCTAGCGGTGGCGGAGGTAGGCCGCGGCGGTCGCGCGGAGCCGGTCGTGCAGACCGCCGTACGCCCGGGTGCGGCCCAGCAGCGACTTGGGCAGCTTGGCGGCCATGGTGTAGTTGGTGTCGCACACATTGGCCGCCGGGGCCAGGCCGGCCTGGCTGACCAGCTGGTAGGCGTCCAGGGTGTCCAGGCCGAGCAGCTCCGCGGTCCAGCCGACCAGATCGTGCTGGCTGATCCGGAAGGCGTCCTCCAGCGGCCGGGCCGAACCGGTGGAGATCAGGTGCCGGTCGTCCTCCAGCCGCGGCCAGGCGGGCCCGCCGCCCTTGACGAGGTCGACCACGACCGTGGTGCGCATCGCCGTCTCGACCGCCGTGCCGCACACCTCGCCCTCGCCCTGGCGGGCGTGGCCGTCACCGACGGCGAGCAGGCCGCCGGGCACGTTGACCCGGAAGTAGGCGGTGGCGCCGGTCCGCATCTCGGGGGTGTCGAGGTTGCCGCCGTGCGCGCCGGGCGTGATCGACATCAGGGTCTCGCCGCCGGCCGGGGCGACGCCGACCGTGCCGTGCATCGGGTCGAGCGGCAGATCGACGGCGAAGTCGCCGACCCGGGCCCGGAACCGGCAGGTCCCGGCCGCCCGGTCCAGCTCGTACACCCACACCCGCTCCTCCAGCGGGGCGTGCAGCATCGCGGTGCTGTGGGTCGCGGTGAGCGCGCCGAAGTGCGGGAAGGTGCTGGAGATCCCCCAGTCCCGGGCCGGGGCGATCTCCACGAAGTGCACCGCGAGGGTGTCGCCGGGTTCGGCGCCGGCCACCGCGATCGGTCCGGTCACCGGGTTGAGGTAGGGGAACTCGCACACCTCGCTGGGCAGGTCGCCGGTGCCGCGGACCCGGCCGCCGAAGCAGTCCTCCGTGGTCAGTTCGACGATCGTGCCCGGCCGGACCGTCACCAGCGGGGCGCGTCCGCCGAAGGTGTAGGCGTACTCGTCGGGGGTCGGGGAGAGCGTGACGAGGTCGGGCAGGCTCACTGGTTCTCCTTGCTGAGGGGCGGGGCGGGGGAGGACGGGGCCGTGGAGGGGGAGTCGGGGGAGGACGGGGCGGGGGAGGACGGGTCGGCGGCCGACGGCCGGTCGGTGCCGACCGCCGCCAGGCTCGGCCGGCGGCCGGAGAGCATCAGCCCGGCCAGGACCAGCCCGCCGATCGCCAGCCAGACGAAGCCGAGCCGCTGCGCGGCGATGTCCGCGTTCACCACCACGTACGCCAGGACAGCGAATCCGGCGGCCGGGGCGACCAGATGGCGCCACCAGTCCCGGCTGCGCCGCCGCACCAGGTAGTGCACCACCACGGACACATGCAGGACCAGAAAGGTGGTCAGCGCGCCGAAGTTCACCAGGGTGGACAGCAGGGTGATGCCGTCCTCGCGGGAGGCCGTCCAGAGGCCGAGCACGAGCGAGACGCCCGCCGTCAGCAGGGTGGCGTTCACCGGGACGCGGCGGTCCGGGTGGATCCTGGCCAGGAAGGCGGGCAACTGCCGGTCCCGGGCCATCGCGTACAGCAGTCGGGAGGTGGCGGCCTGGGCCACCAGGGAGTTGGCGAAGCCCCAGGCGACGGCGGTGGCGGCGGCCGTCACGGTGGCGAGCCAGCCGCCGGCGGCGACCCGGGCGGCGTCGTAGAAGGCGGTGCCGTCCGGATCGCCCTCGGTGATCAGCGCGTTCGGGTCCGGGACGAGCAGGGAGGCGATCCAGGTCTGGGCGATGAACAGCGAGCCGGCGAGCAGCAGGGCGGCGATCATCGAGCGGCCGACGGCCCGGGCGGAGTCCCGGTTCTCCTCGGAGAGGGTGGAGATCCCGTCGAAGCCGAGGAAGCTCAGCACCGCCACCGAGACCGCTCCGAACACCAGACTCCAGGAGAACGTCTGGGAGTTGTAGACGGGCGTGAAGTCGAAACCGCGCCCCTTGCCGGCGGCCAGTGCCGCCAGGCCGAAGCCGACGAAGACCAGCAGTACCAGCAGCTCGCCCACCAGCATGACCTTGTTGACCTTCGAGGTCATCTCGACGCCCAGGTAGTTGACGGCGGTGTTGAGCAGCACGAAGCCGACCAGCCACAGCCAGACCGGTACGGCCGGTACCAGGGAGTTCATCGCCACACCGGCGATCAGGTACAGCAGGCCGGGCACGAGCACGTAGTCCAGCAGGATCATCCAGCCGGCCAGGAAGCCGACCGGCGCCGCGATGCCGCGCCCGGCGTAGGTGTACACCGAGCCGGCCATCGGGAAGGCCCGCGACATCTGGGCGTAGGAGAGGGCGGTGAACATCATCGCCACCATCCCGAGCCCGTACGCCAGGGCGACCATGCCGCCCGAGCCCTGGAAGACGCTGCCGAAGATGCCGAACGGGGCGATCGGCACCATGAAGACCAGGCCGTAGACCAGCAGGTCGGTGAAGCGCAGGGAGCGGCGCAGCTCCTGGCGGTAGCCGTAGCCCTCGATGCCGGCGGGCTCGGAGGGAACGGGGGAAGCGGCGGCGCCGGCGGGGTCGGCCGGTGCGGAGGGGCCGCCGGGGCCGGAGGGCGGGGCGGGTGCTTCGGACATGGGGGGCTCGCTTCCGTGACGACCCGGGGTGGTGGTGGGAGACACTAGAGCCAGTTATTTCCAAATGGAAGGGTTTTAGCGGGAGGGCGCCTGGCGGTCCCGCCGCTCACGGCAGGACGGTGAACCCCAGGCCCTCCGCCCGTGCCAAGTGCACCCCCTCCCTGGCCGGTCCCAGCGGGGCCCGTGCCCACGCCCGCCGCGCCGCCGGGCCCTCGCCGCGCAACAGGCGCGCCGCCGCCCGCGCGAGCCCCCCGTCCGCGACCAGCTCCCCGCGCGCCGCCAGTGCCGCCACCAGGTGCAGCCCGTCGTAGAGGCCCACCGCGTACGCGTCCAGCACCGGCGCGTACGGGCCGAACACCGCCCGGTGCCGTTCGGCCAGCCGCACCCGGCGGTCCTCCCCGAGGCTCGCGAACGACGGCATCGCGGCGTACAGCGTGCCGGTGGTGTCCCCGCCGGACGCGAGCAGGCTGTTCTCCTCCAGCGCGCCGGACAGCCGCACCAGCCGCCGGTCCAGGCCGGTGCGGCGCAGCGCCCGGTTGAACCGGACCAGGTCGGCGCCGATCAGGCTCAGCAGCAGCGCGTCGGCCCGCCGTGTCCGCAGCGCGTCGAGCAGCGGTTCCAGCCCCCGGTCGGTGGTCCCGAACGGCAGATGCCGGTCGAGCACCACCCGCCCCCCGGCCCGGACCACCGCCGACCCGGCCGCCCGGTGCACGGCGCGGGGCCAGATGTAGTCGTTGCCGACCAGCGCCCAGCGGCGCAGCCGGTGCAGCCCGGTGAGCCGTTCGACCACCCCGGCGAGTTGGCGGGCCGGCTCCGCCCCGGTGCAGACGACGCCCGGCAGCCGCGTCCCGCCCTCGTGCGGCGGGGTGAACACGTACGCCGACCGCCCGGTGGTCACCGCCTCGACGGCCCGGTGCACATCGCTGGAGTGGCAGCCCGCCACGGTGTCCACCGCCCCGGCGTCCAGCAGCAGCGCCACCTCCCGGGCCACCGCGTCCGGCGGGCCGCCGCCGTCCACCAGTACCAGTTCCAGCGGCCGGCCGCGCACGCCACCGCCGGTGTTCACCTCGTGCGCGGCCAGCAGCGCGCCGTCCAGCGCCGAGGGACCGGTCAGGCCGAGCGGGCCGGACTGCGGCACGACCAGGCCCACCCTCAGCGCCGGTGCCTCGCGGGGGAGGTACAGCGCGTCGAGTGGCTCCAGCAGCTTCACATCGGCGCCCATGGCTTGCGAGTATCGTCTTGGCAGCCGGTCCGGCCAAGCGGGCGCGGGAAGGCCGGGCGGGACGACGGGACCGGCCGCGGGACGAACGACGGGGAGAGCGAGACGGCCATGACACCACCAGCCACCTCCGACACTCCGGCCGTCGACACCCCGGCCGTCGGTACTTCGGCCGTCGGCACCGCGGCCGTCGGTACTTCGGCCGTCGGCACCGCGGCCGTCGGTACTTCGGCCGTCGGTACTTCGGCCGTCGGCACCGCGGCCGTCGGTACTTCGGCCGTCGGTACTTCGGCCGTCGGTACTTCGGCCGTCGGCACCGCGGCCCCCGCTGCCTCGGCCTCCGCCGCCGACGAGCCGCTGCTGATCGAACTCCTCACCCTCGCCCAGCGCCGGCTGGCCCGCGACCTGGCCGCCCGCCTGGAGGCCGAGGACTGCACCCTGGACCAGTGGCGGGTCATGCGGTGCCTCACCGACGACGCCGGCCGCTCGATGGGCGACCTCGCCCAGGCGCTGCTCATCCCGCAGGCCAGCCTCAGCCGCATCGTCGACGCCCTCACCGAGGCCGGCCTCGCCTACCGCCGCCAGGACGAGCAGGACCGCCGCCGGATCACCGCCCATCTCTCCCGGCGCGGCCTGATCCGGCTCGAACGCCTGGACGCCCTCGCCGCCGCCCACGACGCCGCCGTCCGCACCGCCTGCGGCACCCCCGACCCGGGCCCGCTGCTGCGCCACCTCACCGGGGCCTGACCGGGGCCTGACCGGGGCCTGACCGGGGCCCGCCCTGCCGTGGGCGAGGGGCGGGCGCGGGGGAATCGCGTTTGACGAACCGGCAGCCCGGACTGCATCGTGCGGGGTCGAATCAGCGTTCCGCTCCCCGGGAGAATCGTTCATGCCTGCCAACCGTTCCGTCGTCGTGGCCCTCGCCGCTCTGGGCCTGGCCCTCACCGCGACGGCCTGCGACGGCGCCGAGGGCCCCGCCGCGGCCGGCGCCCCGGCGAGCCAGTCCTCGCCGAGCCCGACCGAACGCGTCGCGTCGATGACCGGGAAGCGCCTGCTGGACAAGGGGCGCGAGGCGTACGGACACGTGTCCTCGGTGCGGATGGCGGGATTCGCCGTCGACGAGGACAGCGGCCGGAGGACCGGCATCCAGCTGTCCGCCGACCGGAAGGGCCAGTGCGCGGCCAAGGTCGACGTCGACGGCAAGGGCCAGTTCGAACTCGTGCGCACCGCCGAGCGGACGCTGCTGGTGCGGCCGGCTGCCGCGACGCTCACCGCGATGCGGGGCGCGGAGGTCGCCGAGCGCTACCGGGACCGCTGGTTCAAGGTCCCCCCGGGGTCGGAGTACTCCTCCATGGCCGAGCTCTGCGACCTGACCGGGCTGACGGCCTTCGGCGACCCGAACAGTGAGTGGAGCGGTCTGGCCGGCGACCCCGGTACGGTCGGCGACCGGGCGAGCATGGGTGTCATGCTGAGCTCCAAGGAGGAGGGCCCCTGGACCGCCCACCTCGCGGCGGAGGGCGCCATGGTGCCGCTGCGCCTGGAGGACGGGTGGGGCGAGTCCGCGGGGAAGCGGATGACCCTCGACTTCACCGACTACGACGTGCCGGTCGTCCTGCCCTCCCTGTCCGCCGGGTCGGTCGTCGACGGCGACCTCCCGGTGAAGGCCGCCGCCTGACGGCCCCGCCTCGTCGACCCGTCAGCGCGTGCCGCCCGCTCCGGTCGTCCCCTTCCCGTCCGCCGCCGCCGCGTGCGGGAAGGGGCAGCCGCCACCGGAGGGGGCGGCGTCCTCGAAGGTGCCCAGCTCGCTGATCCGGTAGCCGTACGGGTAGCCGGGATAGCTCCGCACCTGCCACCCGTCCCGGCCCAGGTGCGGTCGGCGGCGCGGCGGGAGGAGGCGGACGAAGCGGCCCCGCAGCCGCATCCCCGTGCGCACGGCGCGCCGCAGCGGCGCCGAGGGGGCCGGGTAGCCGAAGGCCTCGCGCAGCGGGTCGTCGAGCAGGCAGAGCGAGGAGAGCCGCATCGAGGACCGCAGCGGTGCCGGGTACCAGGAGGCCATCAGGCCGAGCGTCGAGTCGGAGACGGCCCGGCCGCCCTCGTCGAAGGCGAAGTGCTCGCGCTCGTAGTCGTCGAGCAGCCGCTCGAACTCCTCGAAGGTCGCCGGGAGGCCGGTCAGGCCCATGTGGCGGCCCAGCTCCCGGTAGTAGTTGACGCTCGCCCGGATCTCGTGCGGGGAGAGCCGCCGCCAGCCGTAGTCGTCCATCCAGCGCTTGGGCGTCACCACGAACGTGGACAGCACGTAGTGGTAGTCGGCGTCGGAGATGTCGTACCGGCGGTGCATCCCGTTCATCCGGCGGATCGCCTCGCGGCCCTGCGAGGAGTCGAATCCGTGCTCGAGCACCGCCTCCAGGATCAGCACCGTGTCGTCGTAGCGCTTCTGCGTGCGCCGGGTGAACTCGCCGGTGGTGGCCAGCAGTCCGCCGATGCTGGGCACCGCGTAGGTGCGGTACAGCGCGAAGCTGAGCGACTGGTTGTAGTCCCACGGGAACTCGTACCAGCTGCTGATCCGGTAGATCTCGGCGAACTCGGTCTCCGGGTCCATGCGCTGAATCTTCTTCAGCCAGTCGTATCGCTGCACGGGCCCCGACCCTAGAGTCCTGGTCAGGGCCGGGTCAACGGCACCCCGCCGGGCGTTCCGGGGCCGGTCCGCCGGGGCCGGTCCGCGGGGAGCCCGAAAAGATCTTCCAGGATTTCCGGTCGGCGGTGTCGAGACCGCGCGGCCGGCTCCGACCTCCCGGTGCAGGCCCACCACGAACGAGGAGTACGACCGTGAAGTACATGCTGCTGATGCAGTTCAGCAAGAAGGACGTCGACTTCCCGAAGGTCGAGGACTGGCCGCTGGAGGACGTCCGGGTGCACGTCCAGTACATGCGGGACCTGAACGCCGAGCTGGCCGGCACCGGCGAACTCGTCGACGCGCAGGGTCTGGACGTGCCGGAGACCGCCCGGATCGTCCGCGCGCAGGGCGGCGGCCTGCCGGTGGTGACCGACGGGCCGTTCGCGGAGAGCAAGGAGTGGGTGGCCGGCTGGTGGATCGTGGACTGCGGCAGCCGGGAGCGGGCGGTCGAGGTCGCGGCCAAGGTCTCGGCCGCCCCGGGGCCGGAGGGGAAGCCGCTCGGCATGCCGGTCGAGGTGCGCCGGATCATGTCGGAGCCGCCGGTGGAGGTGTGAGCGCCGACGCGTGAGCGCCGACATGTCAGCGCCGACGCGTGAGCGCCGGTCCGGCCGGGCCCGCCACCCCCGTGGGCGGGCCCGGCCGGACCGCGCGGCGCCGTCCGGCCCACGCCGCCCCGGCTCTCAGGGCCGTCCCGCTGCCCCGTCCGCCGCCGTCCGGGCGGCCCGCTCGACCCGGGCCCGGTGGGCGGCCCACCAGCCCTCGTCGCCCGGGGCCGTGTTCTCGCCGTCCCGGCGCTGCCCGGTCGCGCCGTCGACGAGCTCCCGCACGATGTCGGCGTGGCCGGCGTGCCGCTGGGTCTCGGCGGTCATGTGGACGAGGCCGTGGTGCAGCGTCACCGCGTTGCGGTCGCCCCACGGCACCCGGCCGACGGCGTCCAGCGGCAGCGCGGCGATGGTCGCGTCCGCGCGCGTGCAGGCCGCACGGTACCGGTCGACGATCAGCTCCCGGCTCTCCTCGGGGGTCGCCCAGAGGTCGGCGTTCGGTTCGGCGTCCCCGGTGATCCACGGCCGGGGCGCCTCGAAGGGCCGCCCGAAGGTCTCCCCGAAGTAGAGGGCCTCCGCCGCCGTCGCGTGCTTGACCAGCCCCAGCAGATTGGTCCCGGTCGGTGTCAGCGGTCGGCGGACGTCGTACTCGGACAGCCCTTCGAGCTTCCACAGCAGGGCGTCCCTGGCGTCCTGGAGGTAGGTCCGCAGGTCCTGCTTGAACGCCTCCGGTCCGGAGCCGGTCCCGGGACGGCCGGTGCCGGTCCTGGTGTCGGTCTCGGTCCTGCTGTCGGTGTCGGTGTCGGTGTCGGTCTCGATCTCGGCGTCGCTCTCGGTCATGGCGGCCAGTCTTCCGCCGCCGCCCGGACCGGTCACCGGATTTTCCGGCGGCGGGCCCGGGCCGCCCTCACTGCGCTCCGACGGGCAGCAGGCCGCGCTCGCCGAAGACCTTCTTGGCGACGAACGTGGCGTTCAGCGCCTTCGGGAAGCCGCAGTAGGCGGCGGAGTGCAGCAGGACCTCGGTGATCTCGGCGGCCGTGAGGCCGACGTTGAGGGCGGCGTTGAGGTGGACCTCCAGCTGCGGTTCGCAGCCGCCCAGTGCGGTGAGCATGCCCAGGGTCACCAACTGCCGGTCCCGGGGCTGCAGCCCGGGGCGGCTGTAGATCTCGCCGAAGCCCCAGGCGACGATCTGGTGGGCGAGTTCGGGGTGCACGTCGGCGAGCGAGTCGACCACCCGCTGCCCGGCCTCGCCGTCGACGGCGGTGAGAACGGCGAGTCCCCGGTCGAACCGCTCCTCCCGGGTGGTGCCTGCGCTGTCGGTGCTGCCGTTGTCGCTGCTGCCGGTGCTGTCGGTGCTCATGGGGTCTCCGTTCCCTGGTGGTCCTCGGTGTGCGGTGCTGCCGACCGTACGACTTGGAGTGCACTCAAGGTCAACCATCGGCGCCACCGCGGCGGGCCGGCCGGTTCCGCCGATCCGAGCAGGGCGAATGCCGATGGTTATCATGCGGACGGGGGAGTCGTTCCGGTGTGGGGGGAGTCGGTACGTGGGCCAGGACGGGTGGTCCGGCGCGCTGGGGTTCGAGGTGCTCGGGCCGGTGCGCGCGCTGCGGGACGGCGCGGAACTGCCGCTCGGTTCGCCGCAGCAGCAGGGTCTGCTGCTGTCCCTGCTGTTCCGGTCGGGCCGGCAGGTGTCGGGCGGCCAGTTGATCGACGACCTGTGGGGCGACGGGCCGCCGGCCAGCGCCCACGGCGTCGTCCGGACGTATGTGCACCGGCTGCGCCGGGTGCTCGGGCCGGACGTGCTGACCTCGCTCGGCGGCGGCTACCTGCTCGTGGCCGACCACGGCGGTCTCGACACCGCCCGGTGCGAGGCGCTGGTGGCCCGGGCCCGGATGCTGCGCGCCGACGGGCGGCCCGCCGAGGCCGCCACCGCGCTGCGGGCGGCGCTGGCGCTCTGGCGGGGCGAACCGATGTCGGGGGTGCCCGGGCCCTATGTGCAGCGCCGGCGCCGGGAATGGGAGGAGCGGCGGCTCGCCGTCCTGGAAGCACGCCTGGAGGCCGAGGCGGAGGCCGGGGCCGCGAGCGGGACGGTGGGTGGCCGGTGGACCGGGGCGGTCGCCGAACTGACGGCCCTGGTCGAGGAACACCCGCTGCGCGAGCGCCTCTCCGAGCTGCTGATGCTCGCGCTGTACCGCTCCGGACGGCAGGCGGACGCGCTGGAGGCCTACCGCGCGGCGGACCGCCGGCTGCGCACCGAGCTGGGCGTCGGGCCCGGCCCGGGCCTGCGCGAGCTGCACGGGCGGATCCTCGCGGCGGACCGGACGCTCACGGTGCGCGCCGCCCGGGAGGTCGCCGCCACGGGGGCCGCCGGGGAGGCCGCCGGGGAGGCCGCCGTCCGGGGTGCCGCGCCGACGCCCTCGGGGGAGGCCGCCGGGCCGTCCGGGGCGGACCCGGCCGCCCTGCTCGTTCCGGATCAACTCCCCGCCGCTGTGGCTGATTTCACCGGCCGGGCAGCGGAGGCCGAAGCACTGCGGACCGCCCTGCGGGAGCCGGGCCGGGTGCCCGTGGCGGTGGTCGCGGGCATGGGCGGGGTCGGCAAGACCGCGCTCGCCGTCCAGGTCGCGCACGACCTCGCCGGGGAGTTCCCGGACGGCCGGCTCCACCTCGACCTGCACGGCGCCGACGGCCGGCCGACCCGGCCCGAGGAGGCGTTGGCGGTCTTCCTGCGCTCGTTCGGTGCGGTCGGCGGGGCGATTCCGACGGGCCTGGCCGAACGCGCCGCCCGCTACCGCTCGTTGATGTCCGGGCGGCGGGTCCTGGTGCTGCTCGACAACGCGCGCGACGCGGAGCAGGTCCGGCCGCTGCTGCCCGGCAGCCCCGGCTGCGCCGTCCTGGTCACCGGCCGGACCCGGATCGGGGCGCTGCCCAACGCCCGCTTCACCGAACTGGCGGTCCTGTCCGCCGACGAGGCCGTCACCCTGCTGGCCCGGACGGTCGGCGAGGAGCGGGTCGCGGCCGAACCCGGGGCGTCCCGCGAACTCGTCCGGCTCTGCGGGCAGTTGCCACTGGCGGTGCGGATCCTCGCGGCCCGCCTGGCCTGCCGTCCGGGCTGGAGCGTCGCCCGGCTGGTGGAGCAACTCGGCGGCGACCGCTACCGCTTGGACGCGCTGCGGGCCGGGGACCTCGCCGTGGAGTCCTCGTTCCGGTTCGGCTTCGACCAGCTGGACGCCGAACAGGCCCGCGCATTCCGGCTGTTGGCGGTTCCGGAGGTGCCGGACCTGTCGGCCGGGGAGGTGGCCGCGGTGCTGGACCGGCCGGCGGCCGTCGCCGAGGAGCTCGCCGAGTCCCTGGTGGACTGTTCGATGCTGGAGGCCGCGGCGAACCCGGACCGCTACCGCTACCACGATCTGCTGCGGGCGTTCGCCCAGCGGCTCGGTCACGGGGACGTCACCGGAGAGCGGGGGCCGGCGCAGGCGGCGGCGGAGGCGGAGCGGGTGGGTGTGCTGACCCGGTTGGTGGACCACCACCACGCGAGGGTGACGGCCGGTCCCGGCGCCGCACCGGCCCCGTCCCGCGGCGGAGGCCGTCCGGCCGTCGGCGGGAACTACGCGGCCGTCGGGGAGTCCGCCGTCGGCGGGGACTACGCGGCCGTCGGCGCGCTGGTGAGCCAGTGCGCGAAGCTGCCGCACCCGGCCGGCTGCGCCGCGCCCCCGCTCGACCGCCTCGCCGAACTCCTCCTGGGCGTCTGCCTGTCGGCGGATTCCGGCCGCGCCACCCGGCCGCTCGGCCACGCCGCCAACGCGCTGCTGAGCGCGGCCCTGGAGCAGGCCGACCGTACCGCCGAGGCCCGGGCCAGGCTGGTGCTCGGCCGGCTGCTGACCGAGGTCGGCTCCGCCTCCTCGGCGCTGTCCGAACTGCTCCGGGCCCGCGACCTGTGCATCGTGCACGGGCTGCCGGAGCCGTTGCTCGCCCTCGCGCACGGCTCGCTCGCGGCCTGCTTCGTCCACCTCGGCCGCGCGGAAGAAGCGGTGGCCGGCTTCTCGGCGGCGGTCGCGGTCCGGGAGCGGTCCGGGGACCGGCGGGCGCTGGCCGCCGAACTGCTCGACCTGGCCGGGGCGTTCGCCGGGCAGGGGCGCCACGACGCGGCGGGCCGGGTGATCGACCAGTCGTTGCTGGTCAGTCATGAACTGGCCGACCACGTGTTGGAGGCCCGGGCCCGGGAGGCACTCGGATCGATCGAGCACGACCTCGGCCGCTACGACGGGGCGGTCTCCCACCGGCGGGCCGCGCTCGCGCTGACCGACCCGGCCGACCACCGGCGCACCGGCCGGATCCTGTTGCGGCTGGTCGAGTCGCTGCGCGCGGCCGGGCGCGGCCCGGAGGCGGTCGGGGCGGCGGAACGCGCGGTCGAGGCGCTGACCCTCGACGGCGACCACCGGGGCCGGGGCCTGGCCCTGGCCGCACTGGGCGACGCGCTGACCGACGCTCCGGGGGCGGCCGGTGGTCCGGGGGCCGACGCGTCGCCGGGGGCCGGCGGTCCGGTGCCGGCCGACGTCCGGGCGCGGGCGTGCTGGGCCGAGGCGCACGACATCCTGGCCCCGATCGGCGCGCCGGAGGCCGAACGCCTGGTGCCCCTGCTCGGCCAGGACCACCCGACCGGGCCGCCCCGGCGGCGCTGGCCGTCCTGGCTCCCGGCCTGAGCCGTCGGGCCGGGGCAGGGAACCGGGAGGACAGGGAGCCGGGAGGGCGAGGGCTCCACGGCAGGCGGGCAGGCGGGCAGGCGAGCCGGGCGCCCCGGGAGGGCCGGGGCGCCCGGCGCCGTCGGGGGCGGTCAGGCCGCGGTGACCGTCCAGACCTGGTCGGTGGAACCCGCGCAGGTACGGAGCGTGGCGGGCATGTTCGGGCCGGCTGCGGACAGGCAGCGCAGCGCGTCCCCCCGGACACCCAGCAGATAGCCGCCGGCCACCGGGACGAACGTCCAGGCCTGGTCCGTCCGGTCGGGCACCGACTGCGACAGCCTGGTCCGGGAGCGGCTCTCCTCCAGGTCGAGGACCTTGGTGAACCGGCTGGCGCCGTTGAAGAGGGAGTACCCGCCCCCGGCCCGGGCGGCCAACTGCCACACGCCGCCGGGACCGCCGTCGTCCGGAGCCACCACCACCGGGTTGCCGTCCTGGTCCAGGGACGCCTGGTCGTAGAGCACGGCCCCGGCGTTGGACACCCGGGCGCGTGCGGGCAGCGGGCCGGGCTGCTGGGTCGGCGGCTTGATCGGCGGATCGGTCCGGACGGTCCCCGGCGGCGGCGGGGGCGGGCCCGCGGTGTACGGCGGGGGCGTGTACGCCGGTGACGGCGTGTACACCGGGGCGGGCGTCAACGAGGACGTCGCGTACACCGGGGGGACGGTCCGGCGCGGCACGGCGGTGTAGGCCGGGTCGCCCGGTGGCGGGGCGGCCGTGTAGACGGGGTCGGACGGTGTCGACGGCCGCTCGGGCGGGTTCGTGGCGCCGCCGCCGGATGTGCCCGGTCCGCCCGTCGGGCCCGGGGCCCCGGGCCCGACGGGGCCGCCGGGTGCTCCGGGAGCCGTCGCGCCGGAGGCGTTCGGCGCGGCGTCCCGGTTCGCGGCACCGCCCGTCGGCCCGGTGACCGGGCCCCCGGCGCCGCCGACCGCTCCGGCGCCGACACCGGCCTCGGGCAGCGGTGCACCCGGTGCGCCGGGCGGGAGGGAGGCGGCGGGCGAGGGGGCGGCGGGGGAGGGCGAGGCCGTGCCCGGGTCGGCCGACGTCGGGGCCGAGGCCGACAGCGGGTCCACCCGGACGGGGTCGCCCGTCGGTCCCGCGGCGGCCGCCCCCGCCACGACGTCGGCCCGCCTCCCGTCCTGGTGCAGAAGGACGGCCGTGCCGGCGGTGACGGCGCAGCACAGTACGGCCGCGCCCGCCACGAGCAGGGTCCGGCGGCGGCTGCCGAAGAGCGCCGACCGCCACCCGGTCGCGCGCTCGGGCGGGGCGACGGTCTCGACCAGGAGCAGCTCGCGCGCCGCGGTCCCGAGCGGACGGGACCCGGTTCCGGCCAGGAGCGATCCGGTGCCGATCGACCCGGCCGGATCGAACACCACCCGGCCGAGGGTCGTCGTCCCGGTCCCCCGGCCGGTGCCCGCTCCGGTCCTTCTTCCCGTCCCCGTTCCTGTCCCCGGGCCCGTTGCGGTGCCCGTCCCCGTACCCGTACCCGTGCCGGTGCCGGTGCCGGTGCCCGTGGACCGGAGTACCGCCGCCGCTCCGGTCGACCGGACCGAGGCCGCTCCGGCCGCCGCGCCGCCCAGCGTTCCGGTGGGCGGCGGACCCGCGACCGGTTCCCCGGCCAGTGCCGCCCGGACGGCCGAGGCCATCGCGGCGGCGTCCGGCCAGCGCAGGGCGGGATCCTTCGCCATCGCCCCCTCGACCACGGCCCGGACCGGGGCCGGGATCCCCGCCGGCAACGGCGGCACCGGGTCGGTCAGATGCTTGAGGATCAGTTCGAGAGCGGTCCCGCCCTCGAACGGCAGCCGCCCGGTGAGGCACTCGTAGAGCACGACCCCGAGCGCGTACAGGTCCGCCGAGGCGGTGACCGTGCCGGTGGAGGCCTGTTCCGGGGCCTGGTAGGCGGCGGTGCCGAGCACCATCCCGGGCACGGTGAGCCGGGCGTCGCAGCCGGGGCGGGCGATACCGAAGTCGGTGATGACCACATGGCCGTCCCGGACCATCAGGTTGGCCGGTTTGACGTCCCGGTGGACGATGCCGGCCTCGTGCGCGGCCTGCAGCGCGGCCAGCACCTCCAGTGCCAGGCCCAGGGTCTCCAGGACGGTCAGCGGGCCGCGCCGCTCCAGCACCGTGCTCAGCGGCTCGCCGGTGATCAGTTCCATGACCAGGTAGGCGACCGGGCGGGTCGGGGGAGGCGTCGGCGCACCCCAGGACGGCACGTCCTCGGCCGTCCGGCCGGGGCCGAAGTCGTACACGCCGACGATGCCGGGGTGCCGCAGCCGGGCCATCACCCGGGCCTCGTCGTGGAACCGCTCCGCGAAGCCCGGTTCGTCCAGCAGCGCGGGCTTCAGGATCTTGACAGCCACCCGGCGGTCGAGCACCTGGTCCTCGGCGAGCCAGACATCGCCCATCGAGCCGCCGCCGAGCCATTCGCCCAGTCGGTAGCGGTCACCGAGTGTGGTGCCACGCATGATTCTCCTCGACCTCGTTCCGTCGTCGCGTCCGCCGCCAGGGGGCCCGGGTCGGGCCTCGGTCGCGCCGACCGACCCTGTCAGGCGGGAATAAACGCGGACTTGGCGTGCGCACTGAAACTGCCCTTTCGGGTACCCCGGCGGTCCGTCGGCATCTCGGGGGCGAACGGTGGTCACCCTGCGCGCGAGCTTCTGTCGACATGTCGTCAGGATGAGGTCCGGGGCGGGCTCGAGGGCCACCGGTGGGCGGAAAATCCGAGGCGGGCGGGTGCGGTTCCGATTAGGGTCACGGACGACCGGTCAGGTGGACCTCGGGGGGTTTCGGTGCGGCGCAACGGACAGGTACTCGTCTTCGACGCGGACGACACGCTGTGGGAGAACAACGTGCTGTTCGAGCGCGTCATCCACGACTACCTGGACTGGCTCCGGCACCCCACGCTCGACCGGGCCCGGCTGCGGGCGGTGCTCGACGACGTCCAGCGCGCCAACGCCGTCACCCACGGGTACGGCAGCCGGATGCTGTTGCGCAGTCTCGGCGACTGCGTGGAGAAGCTGCGCGGCAGGCCCGCCACCGGCCAGGAGCTGGCCGAGATCGAGGAACTGGCCGCCGTCCTGGCCGACCACCGGGTGGAGCTCGTCCCGGACGTCGCCGAGACCCTCGCCGTCCTGGGCGGCCGGCACACCCTGCTCATGCTGACCAAGGGCGACCCGGAGGAGCAGCGGCGCAAGATCGACGCCTCCCGGCTGGCGCACCACTTCCGGGCGATCGAGATCGTCCAGGAGAAGGACACCGCGACCTACCGCGGCTTCGTGGCGGCGCACGGCCTCACCCCCGCCGACAGCTGGATGATCGGCAACTCGCCGAAGTCGGACATCCTGCCGGCGCGGGCCGCGGGCATGAACGCCGTCTTCATCCCCAACGACCACACCTGGGTGCTCGAACACAGCGAGCTGGACCCGGCCGACGAGGCGGTGCTGCACCTGCGCGCCTTCCGCGAGCTGCTCGACCACTTCTGAGTTCCCGGGACCGTTCCCGACCGAGTCCGACACCCTGACCGAGTCCGACACCGGAGGAAGCACCCGATGAACCCCACCCCCGCCCCGACCGGACGCCCCGCCGAACGGGCGCTCACCGCACCCACGGTGTCCTGCGTCTTCGTCTGCCACGACGGCGACGGCCGCATCCTGCTGGCCCGGCGCAGTGCCGGGGCCAGGGACGAGCCGGGCACCTGGGACACCGGGGCGGGGGCCCTGGAGCACGGCGAGTCCTTCGAATCGGCCGTACGGCGCGAGGTCCTGGAGGAGTACGGCACCGAGGCCCTGGCGGTCGAGACCCTGGGGGTGCGCAACATCCTGCGCGGCGACCCGGTCTCGCACTGGGTGGCGGTGCTGTTCGCCGTCGAGGTGGACCCCGCGCGGGTCGTCATCGGCGAGCCGCACAAGTTCGACGCTCTCGGCTGGTTCGCCCCGGACGGGCTGCCCGAGCCCCGGCACTCCCAACTCGCGGAGACGCTCGCCCACTTCGCCGCCGCCACCCGCTGACGGACGCCCACTGACCGCCGCCCGCTGGCCGGGGCCGGCTGGCCGGGTGTCTCAGTTGTCGACGAAGGTGAGGCCGGCCGCGTCGTAGCGGGTGTCCGCGACCTGCCCGGCCGGTGCGGCGGCCTCGACGGCGGCGAGGTCCGCGGGGGAGAGTTCGATGTCCAGGGCCGCGAGGTTCTCCTCCAGGTGGCGCTGCCGCCGGGTGCCGGGGATCGGCGCCACGTCCGCGCCCCGGTGCTGCACCCGGGCCAGCGCGAGCTGACCGGTGGTGACGCCCTTCGCCGCGGCCGGCTCGTCCAGCTTCGCGACGATCGCCAGGTTCCGTTCGAGGTTGCCGTCGGCGAAGCGCGGCTGACTGCGACGGACGTCCGTCTCGGCCAGCCCCTCCACCGAGTTGTACCGGCCGGTCAGGAAGCCGCGCCCGAGCGGGGAGAACGGGACCAGGCCGATGCCGAGCTCGCGGCAGAGCGGGGCGACCTCCGCCTCCGGGTCGCGGGTCCACAACGACCACTCGCTCTGCAGCGCGGCGACCGGGTGCACCGCGTGCGCCCGCCGGACGGTGGCCGCGGCCGCCTCCGAGAGCCCGAGGTGGCGCACCTTCCCGGCCCGCACCAGCTCGGCCATGGCGCCGACGGTCTCCTCGATCGGCACCCGCGGATCGACCCGGTGCTGGTAGTAGAGGTCGATGTGGTCGACCCCGAGCCGGCGCAGCGAGGCCTCGCAGGCCTGCCGCACGTAGGCGGCGTCGCCGCGGATCAGGGTGGGCTCGCCCAGGCGGTTGGCGAAGCCGAACTTCGTGGCGATCACCACCTCGTCGCGGCGCCCCGCGAAGGCCCGGCCGATCAGCTGCTCGTTGTGCCCGGATCCGTAGAAGTCGGCGGTGTCCAGCAGGGTCACCCCGAGGTCGAGGGCGCGGTGCAGCGTCGCGATCGACTGCGCGTCGTCCGAGGCGCCGTAGCCGTGGCTCATGCCCATGCATCCCAGGCCCTGCGCGGAGACCGTCAGGCTGCCCAGGTGCCGGGCGGGGATCTCGGTCGTGCTGCTGCCTCCTGAGCTCGGAACCGTCTGTCCCGGACGCCAGGTGTTCGAGTGCGCTCGAAGTCGATCGGGAGCGGAAGCGGGCCCCGGCCGCCCCCGGTCCGAGGAACGGTCGGGGCCTTCCGTGCCCGGTCGGCGGACGGCGCCGGCACCGCTCCCGGGGGCCGCGCAGGGAAGGCGGTGACGGAGGGTGACGGGTGGGGTGGGGGATTCGGACTTGAATCTTTGCGAACAGATGTTCGATCCTGGGGGTGTGCCCGTTATCGAATCCGTTTTCGAATCCACCGTCGAGCGACAGCCCGCGCTCCGGCCGGTGGCGTCGCCCGCCGCCCCCGGCCGGGGGCTGCTGCCGGTGGTCCCCGCCCTGCGCGGGGTGCTGCCGGAGGGCGGGCTGAGGCGGGGGACCGCGGTGTCGGTGGCCGGCGGGGACGCCGGGCTGCTGCTGGCGCTGGCCGCCGGGGTGCGGGAGACCGACGGCGGATGGGCGGCGGCGGTCGGGCTGCCCGACCTCGGACTGGCCGCGGCCGCCGGGTACGGGCTGGATCTGCGGCGACTGCTGGTGGCCGACGATCCGGGCCCGCACTGGGCCGAGGTGGTGTCGGTGCTGGCCGGGGCCGTCGAGCTGATCATGCTGCGCCCGGACGGCCCGGTCCCGCCGAACCTGGCCGCCCGACTGGCCGCCGTCCTGCGGCGCAGCGGCTGCGTGCTGCTGGTGGCCGGTCCGTGGCCGGGGGCCGGACTGCGGCTGGGGGTGCGGTCCGGGCGCTGGTTCGGGCTGGGGGACGGGCACGGGCAGCTCACCGGACGCCAGGTGGAGGTGGTGGCCGAGGGACGCGGCTCGGCGGTGCGCGGGCGGGCGGCCAGGCTCTGGCTGCCGGACGCGCACGGCGCGGTGCGGACCGTGGAGGAGACGGTCGGCACCGGGACGGCGGACGTGGTGGGGGAGGACGCGGTGGCGGGGCCCGGTACGGGTCTCGACCGCATGGCGGTGGTGTGAGATGAGTGGTGCGAGTTGACCGGCGGAGAGGTTGCCGGCTCCACCGGGGCGAGTGGCGCGGTCACCCCCCGGGTGCTGGTGGTGTGGTGTCCGGACTGGCCGGTGGTGACCGTCGAACGTCCGGAGGAGGACCGGGACGCCCCGGTGGCGGTGGTCGAGGGCGGCCGGGTGCTGGCCTGTTCGGCGACGGCCCGGGCGGCCGGGGTGCGGCAGGGGCAGCGGCTCAAGCTGGCCCAGCGGCTCTGTCCGGCGCTGGAGCTGCGGGACCGGGACCCGGAGGCGGAGGCCCGGCGGTTCGAACCGGTGGCCGCCGCGGTGGAGGCGTTCACCCCCCGGGTGGAGGTGCTGCGCCCGGGGCTGTGCGCGATCCCGGTGAAGGGGCCGGCCCGCTACTTCGGCGGGGAGGAGGCCCTGGCGGCGAAGGTCCGGGCGGCGGTCACGGCTGCCCTGGCGGTGTCGGCGGAGGTGGTGGCGGTCGCGGAGGCCGTCGCGGCGGCGGTGGCCGGGCCCCAGCGGCAGCCGGCGGACGCGGAGGCGGGCACGGAGAGGGAGCGCGGCGACGGGCACGGCGACGGCGACGGCCTGGCCGAGGTCGTCCCCCTGCGTCCGGCCGCTCCCGGGCACCCCGCCGATGCCGAGCGGGCCGGGGCCGCCCGGCGGCGGACGGCCGGGACGGAGGAGCTGTTCTCCGCCGCGCCGCCCGCCCGGGACGGCGCTCGGGGCGGTTTCGCGCGCCCGCCCGCCTGTCCGTCGGCGCCCCCGTCGGAACCGGTCCCCGGGCCGGGGGCCGGAACGCCTGCGGCTCCCGCGCTGGTGCAGCCGCTCGGCCTGGTCGGGGTGGCCGACGGCCTGTTCGCCGCCGTGCTCGCCGCCCGGGCCGGGGTGCTGGTCCCCGCCGGGCGGACGGCGGAGTTCCTCGCGCCCTACCCGGTGGCCGCGCTCGGTGACGCCGGGCTGGCCGAACTGCTGGACCGGCTGGGCCTGCCCACGGTCGGGGCGTTCGCCGCGCTGCCCGCCGAGTCGGTGGCCGACCGCTTCGGCCCGACCGGTGCCACGGCGCACCGGCTGGCCCGGGGGCTGCAGCCGCGCCCGCTGGTGCCGCGCGCCGAGGGGCCGGACCTCTCCGTCGAGCAGCGCTTCGATCCGCCGGAGCCGCTCGCCGAGCCGCTGGTGTTCGTCGCCCGGACCCTGGCCGAGCGGCTGCACCAGCGGCTCGCCGGGGCGGGGCTGACCTGTCAGCGGGTCGCCGTCGAGGTGGTGTGTGCGGACGGCCGGACGGTCGCCCGGCTCTGGCGGCACGAGGGCCGGCTCTCGGCGACGGCGCTCGCCGAACGGGTCCGCTGGCAGCTCCAGGCCTGGCAGAGCGCGGGCACGTTCGACCGCATCGGGGAGAGCCGCGCCGGTGGGAGCCGGGCCGGGGAGAGCCGTCCCGGTGACGACGGCCCCGGAACGGGCCCCGAGGTGGGCGGCTTCACCGCGCTGCGCCTCGTCCCCGACGACCTCACCCCCGACCAGGGCCGCCAACTCGCCCTCTGGGGGCAGGCGGTGGCCGATGACCGGGTGGAGCGCGCGGTGGCCCGGGTGCAGGCGGTGCTCGGGCATGCCGGGCTGCGCCGGATCGAGCCGGCCGGCGGACGGGGGCCGGACGACCAGGTGGTCCGGGTGCCGTGGGGCGAGCCGTACGACCCGGCAGCGCCCGCCGACGCGCCGTGGCCGGGCCGGGTCGGCGGGCTGCGGGACGTCTGGCCCTCCGTCGTGCACCGGGTCCCGGTGCCGGCGACGGTCCTGGACGCGGACGGGCGGGCGGTGACGGTGGACGGCCGGGCGGGGGTGTCGGCCCGGCCGGCCGTCGTGGCGGTGCGCGGGCGGGAACTGCCGGTGGAGGGCTGGACCGGACCCTGGCCGGCGGTCGAGTACTGGTGGGACCAGGCCCGGGCCCGCCGCCGGGCCCGGTTCCAGGTGACGG
This sequence comes from Kitasatospora sp. NPDC089913, assembly GCF_044748625.1. Lineage (NCBI taxonomy): Bacteria > Bacillati > Actinomycetota > Actinomycetes > Kitasatosporales > Streptomycetaceae > Kitasatospora > Kitasatospora sp. NPDC089913. Next base: position 857,145 of record NZ_JBIVGI010000001.1, read on the forward strand.
TGGCGGACGGGCGGGCGCTGCTGCTCACGGTGGAGGGGGGTGCCTGGTTCGTGGAGGCCGGGTACGACTGACGGCCCGGACGGCCCGGACGGCCCGGACGACACGGATGGCCCGGAGGACATGGACGACGCGGACGACGCGGGCCGTCCGAGCGGGGGACCGGAGAACGAACGAGAGATCGAAGGCACCACCCCGATGGGATTCACCAGCCATCCCTCCGTCCCCTGGAGCGAGCTGCACCGGCGCATGGCCGCCCGCGCCGGCGGCGATGTGGTGCCGCTGCGCCCGGGCCCGGCCGCGGAGGCCGCCGGCCCCGCGGCTCCCACGCGCCCCGCCTGGCCGGCCGCCCCCGCCGGGCCTCCCTGGGCCGAGCTGCACGTCCACTCCGCCTTCAGCTTCCTGGACGGCGCCAGCGACCCCGAGGCGCTGGTCGCCGAGGCCGCCCGGCTGGAGGTCGAGGCACTCGCGCTCACCGACCACGACGGCCTCTACGGTGTGGTCAGGTTCGCCGAGGCGGCCCGGGGCACGGGCGTGGCGACCGTCTTCGGCGCGGAACTGACGATCCGTCAGGAAGTGGGTGACGGCGTCGAGCACCTGCTCGTGCTGGCCCGCGACCCGGAGGGCTACCGGCGTCTCTCCGCCGTCATCGGCGCGGCCCAACTCGCGGGCGGGGCCAAGGGGAAACCGGTCTACGACTTCGCCGCCCTGGCCGAGGCGCACGGCGGCCACTGGGCGGTGCTCACCGGATGCCGCCTCGGCCGCGTCCCGGCCGCCCTGGCCGCCACCGGCACGGCCGGCCCCGGAGCCCTCGTCGTCCCCGACCCCGAACTCGAACTCCGCGCCCTCGTCGAGGCGTTCGGCCACGACAACGTCCACGTCGAACTGATCGACCAGTGGCTGCCCGGCGACGACCTGCGCAACGACGCCCTCGCCGGGCTCGCCGCCCGGCTGGGCCTGGCGACCGTCGCCTCCACCAACGCCCACCATGCGAGCCCCGCCCAGGGCCGCCTCGCCCAGGGCCTGGCCGCCCTGCACGATCGCCGCACCCTCGCCGGGGCGGCGGGCTGGACGCGGGCCGCCGGCACCGCCCACCTGCGCTCCGGCCGCGAGATGGCGGCCCGGCTGGCCCGCTTCCCCGGTGTCCGGGAGGCGACCGTGGGCCTCGCCCGCGCCTGTTCCTTCGACTTCGCGACCATGGACCCGGAGCTGCCCGGCTACCCCGTGCCGCCCGGCCGCACCGAGATCGGCCATCTCCGCGCGCTGGTCGCCGAGGGCGGCCCGGCCCGGTTCGGACCGGCGAACGGTCCGGCCCGCCGCCAGCTCGCCCGCGAGCTGGACGTCATCGAGGACCTCGACCTGGCCGGCTACTTCCTGATCGTGCACGACATCGTCGACTTCTGCCGCCGCGAGGACATCTGGTGCCAGGGGCGCGGCTCTGCGGCGAACTCGGCGGTCTGCTTCGCGCTGGGGATCACCGCCGTCGACCCGGTGCACTACAAGCTGCTCTTCGAACGCTTTCTCTCCACCGCCCGGGACGGGCCGCCGGACATCGACCTGGACATCGAGAACCGCCGCCGCGAGGAGGTCATCCAGTACGTCTACCGCCGGTACGGGCGGGAGCACGCCGCCCAGGTGGCCAATGTGATCACCTACCGGCCCCGGCTGGCGCTGCGCGACGCCGCCCGGGTGCTCGGTTACCCGCAGGGCCAGGTCGATGCGTTCAGCCGGCAGGCGGACTTCCGCTCGCCGCCCGGCGAGGACGCCGTCGTCCCCGCCGACGTGCTCTCGCTCGCCGGCCAACTCCACGGACTGCCACGTCACCTGGGCATCCACTCGGGCGGCATGGTGCTCACCCGGGAGCCGATCGCCGAGATCTGCCCGACCGAGTGGGCCCGGATGCCGGGGCGCTCCGTGCTGCAGTGGGACAAGGAGTCGGTGGCCGGGGCCGGCCTGGTCAAGATCGACCTGCTCGGCCTCGGCATGCTCGCCGCGCTGCACGACACCTGCGACCTGGTCGCCCGCCACCACGGCCGGCACTACGACCTGGCGACCATCCCGGACGACGACCCGGGCGTGTACGCGATGCTGCGGCGGGCCGACACGGTCGGGGTCTTCCAGGTCGAGTCGCGTGCCCAGATGGCCACCCTGCCCCGCCTGAAGCCGGACCACTTCTACGACCTGGTGGTGGAGGTGGCGCTGATCCGGCCCGGCCCGATCCAGGGCGGCTCCGTCCACCCGTACCTGCGCCGCCGCGCCGGGGTGGAGCCGGCCGGCTGTCCGCACCCGCTGATGGAGAACGCGCTCGGCAAGACCCTCGGGGTGCCGCTGTTCCAGGAGCAGATGATGCAACTCGCCATCGACTGCGCCGGGTTCACCCCCGCCGAGGCGGACCGGCTGCGCCAGGCGATGGGCGCCAAGCGCTCCCACGAACGGGTCGCCCGGCTGCGCGAACGGCTGCTGGACGGCATGGCCGCGCGCGGCATCCCGCAGGAGGTGGCGGAGGACGTCTATGTGAAGATCGAGGCCTTCTCCAACTACGGCTTCCCGGAGAGCCACGCGATCAGCTTCGCCTACCTGGTGTACGCCAGCGCCTGGCTCAAGTACCACTATCCGGCGGCCTTCACCTGTGCCCTGCTGGCCAACCAGCCGATGGGTTTCTACTCGCCGCTGAGCCTGATCTCGGACGCCCGGCGGCACGGTGTGCGGGTGCGCGGGGTGGACGTCAACGCCAGCGGGCCCGCGCCCACCCTGGAGCCCTACCGGGGGCCGACGCCCGCGCCGCCGCTGACCGCGGGCCTGCCGCAGCCCGCGATCCGGCTCGGGCTGGACACCGTGCGCGGCATCGGCACCGCGCAGGCCGAGGCGATCGCGGCCGGGCGCCCGTACGCGGACCTGGAGGACTTCGCCCGCCGGACCGGCCTGCCGGCGCCGGGACTGGAGGCGCTGGCCGCGGCGGGCGCGTTCGGCTGCTTCGGGCTCGGACGGCGGCAGGCGCTCTGGGCGGCGGGCGCGTTCGCGGGCGTCTCGGCGGACCTCATCCCGGGCACGACGCCCGGCACCGAGGCGCCGGACCTGCCCGCGATGACCCCGATCGAGGAGACCATCGCCGACCTCTGGGCCACCGGGACCTCCGCGAGCAGCCATCCGCTCCAGCATCTGCGCGCCCACCTGGACCGCGGCGGCGCGCTACCGGCGGAGCGGCTCCCGGACGTGCCGGACGGGACGGCGGTGGTGGTCGGCGGCCTGGTCACCCACCGGCAGCGGCCGCCGACGGCGGGCGGGGTGCTCTTCATCAGCCTGGAGGACGAGACCGGGCTGATCAATGTGATCTGCAGCCGACCGGTCTGGGAGTCCCAGCGCCGCACCGCCCTCGACCGGGCCGGACTGCTGGTCCACGGGCACGTCGAACGGGACCGGGGCGCCACCAACCTGGTCGCCACCCGGCTCGCCCCGCTGCGGATCGGGCTGTGAGTGCGCCGGATCGGTTCGTGCCATGATCGTCCCCATGGAATCGACGTCGTCGCCGACCCCACCCCCGATCACCGTCGTTCCCCGGGCCTCCGTCCGGGTGGGGCTGCTGCTCCTGGTGGGCGTGCTCGCGACGGCCGGATGCGGCAGCACCCCGGCGACCGGGGCGGGCGGGGGAGCGCCGGGCCCGGCGCGCAGCATCGGCGACGCGCCCCCCGTGGTCACGCCGGTCCCCGTGGTCACGCAGCCCCTCACGGCCGCGCCGACTCCCGCACCCGCCGCGAGTGCCGGGTCCACCCCGGGGTCCGTCCGGGCGGTGCCCCTGCCGGGTTCCGCGCCGACCGCCACCCCGGCCCCGCCGCCCGTCTGCTCCTCCGAAGGCGTCGCCCTGACCGTCGGCGAGGCCGATGCCGCGATGGGCCTGCGGGTGCTGCCGGTCCGGTTGACCAACTGCGGCACCCGCCCCTACAGCCTCAACGGCCACCCGGGCGTCCGGGTCCTGGACGCCGAACGCGCCCCGCTCGCCGTCACCGTCAAGCGCGGCTCGGCCGGCATCGCCACCCTGGCGGACTTCGACGCGGCTCCGAAGCCGCTGACCCTGCAGCCGCGCGAGTACGCCGAGTTCCAGCTGGTCTGGCGCAACACCGTGGCCATGGGCGACAAGGCCCCCGACAACGGCCGTTACCTGGAGGTCGCCCCGCTCCCCGGCCGCCCCCGGCTGACCGTCCCGGCCGAGCTCGACCTCGGCACCACCGGCCGGCTCGGCGTCGCCCCGTGGTCCGCGCCCGCGCGGTAGCGCCCAACGCCCCAGCCCGTCCGGCCGGGCCCCAACACCCCCGCCCGACGGGCGAGACGACGGCACCGGGACAATGACCCCATGTCCGAACAGTACCTCTCGGCGTTCGCGGTCGACGGCGACGCCCTGCTGCGCACGGTCGGCTCCGGCGACGAGGCCCTCGTCCGCTCCGCGCTGGACCGGATCGCCCCGCTGACGGCGGCCGGGCGGCTGCTCCGGGCCACCGATCCCGCCGAGGTGGAGCCCGCCCTGCGGGAGATCGTCGGCGGCCGGCTCCACCCGGCACGCCCCGGCGGCTACGGCTGGCTGCTGGAACTCCTGCTGCCCGGGGCCGGGGACCGCCTCGGCGGGGCGACCCTGCCGGGGCGGGGCTGGCACGAACTCACCGGCACCTTCCGGGCCTGGGGGCTGCCGGCCCTCGCCGCGTTGTGGGCGCGCCCCTGGCCGTGGCCGCGCGCCGAGGTGTCCGACGGGGATCCGTGGCCCTTCCCCTGTCTCGCGGCCGGTCCCGAACTCGACCGCGTCCACGGCGAACTGGCCGGATTCGACACCGAACGGATCCACGAGGAGCCGGAACTCCTGCCGGGCGGTGACGAGGACGCGGCCGAGGAGGTCGAGTGGCTGGTCGGCGAACTGCTGCCGGACTGGACGGCGGGTGCCCGGGAGCGGGGGAGCGGGCTGCTGATCCTGCGCGACGGCGGCAAGTGACCGCGCGCGGTTGACCGGCGCGGCGCAGTCGTGGGGGTGCCTGCGCCGCGCCGGGGTTCACGGAGGTCCGTCGGCCGGACCCGACCGGCGGGAGGACCGGCCGGTCAGAAGGCGGGCCGGTCGCCGAGTTCGACGATCCTCAGGTCGCGCACCCGTACGGTGAACCAGACCTCCTGGCTGCCGCCCCCGACCCAGAACTCGGTGAGCCGGACGGAGGCGAAGCCGTACTCCTCCTTGACCTGCTGGACGGACCAGTCCAGCGGGACGTTCTGGGCGCGGAACACCGGATCGGCGTCGTTCTCCTGCGCCCAGGTGTCGAGCCGACGGTCGAGGGCCGGGGTGAGGAAGCGCTTGCGCACCTCGGCCGGCCGCTCGCCACTGGTGCCCAGCACCGCCCGCCGGTACTCCTCGAAGAAGACGACCACCTGGTGCGCGGACGGCGTCCCCGCTCGGACCTGGGCCGACACGACCGCGGCGGCAGGCCCCGGGGGCAGCGCGAACGCGGCCGGGGCGGAGGCGGCCAGGAGGCCGCCGACGGCGAGCAGGGCGACGCAGCCGGCCAGGGTGGTGCGGCTCGGGTTCATTCGCTTCATGGCGGGATTCCATCATTCGCCGACGAACTCCGTATATCGCCGGAACGTGTGGTTTACCTGTCAGGCGGGGTTATTTGACGATTGATCCGCTAAAGCGAGAATCCGCTCGGCCGCCCCTTTCCGGGCGGTCCGGCGAAGGCCTGGGCGATCGGCAGCCAGGCCGTCGCCACCGCGCCGACGGCGGTCAGCGCGAGGTCGTCCCGGTGCCGGCGCTGGGTGACCAGCAGGCAGAAGTCCAGGGCCGGGCCGGCCACCCGGTCCGCCGCCCCCTCCGGCCCCCAGATCCACAACCCGCCGTCCGGCGCCGTCAGTTCGACCCGCACCGGGGCCTCCGGAGCGGCCAGTCCGTGCACCGTGAACGCGAATCCCAGGGTTCGTACGCCCAGGTGCGCGACGTGCCGCAGCCGGGCGCTCGGCTCGCGGACGGCACCGAGCGCGTCCGCGACGTCCTGTCCGTGCGCCCAGGTCTCCATCAGCCGGGCGGTGGCCATCGACGGGGCCTTCATCGGCGGCCCCAGCCATGGCAGCGCGGTCCCGGCCGGCACCGCCGCGAGGGCCGTCGCGAGCCGCTCCCGGCCGGCCCGCCAGCGGGTCAGCAGCGCGGCCGGCTCCTCGGCGGCCCCGCGCGCGGCGCCGTCCTCGACCGGGTCCGCTCCGGCCGCGAGCAACTCGCCGAAGATCCGGCCGGAGTCCGCGACGAAGGCCCCGGGGTCGCGCGCGGCCAGCTCGGACCAGTCGTCCGTCCAGGCCAGGTGGGCGATCTGATGGGCCACCGTCCAGCCCGCCGCGGGCGTGTCCAGCGCCCAGCCGTCCGGCTCCAGGCCGGCGACGAGCCCGTCCAGCACCTCGCTCTCGGCCCGCAGGTCGGCCAGCAGTCCGGTCAGCACGGACGACTTCCCGGGAACGTTCGGGTCCGTCATGGATCTCCCTCTCGCAAGCTCGGAAACCTGGAACACACCGCGGCGCGCCACCCTTGGTGACCCGCCGGTAACCTCGCGCCCGCACCCTACGCCGCCCGGCGGTCCCGCACCCGGAACTCCACCGAACCCGCGCTCCGCACCCCTCCCCGCGGGCGGGAACCCGTGTGACAATCGCGCGGTGACTGCCGCCCCGACCACCCCGGGCCCGCCGACGGGCGGTGCGCCCGCGCGGCCGGACCTCGCCGCCCGGGCTGCCGAACTGGTCCGGGACGCCGTGCTCGGCGACCTCGCCCGCCGGGTGGTCGCCGACTGCGGCGCCGACGTCGGTCTCGTCGGCGTACCGGACCGGGAACCGGCCGGACCGGGCACCGAGGGGATGGTGCTGCGGCACTGGGCCGGCACCCGGGCGGACCTGCTGCACGACCTCGCCGTACCGGCCGGGACCGGCCTCGGCGGCCGGGCACTGGCCGAGCGGGCGCCCAGCTGGGTGCCCGACTACCGCGCCGCCACCACCATCTCGCACCACTACGACGCCGCCGTGACCGCCGAGGACCTCTACGCGATGCTCACCGTGCCGCTGCTCCACCGGGGCGCGGTGCACGGCGTCGTGTACGCCTCGCTGCGCGCGGTGGTGCCGTTCGGGGACGTCCGGATCGGTGCGGTGACCAGGCTCGCCGAGGCCGCCACCCTGGCCCTGGCCGGGGCCGCGGCCTGGTGCGGGGAAGGGGGCGCGGACCCTTCCCCGCGGAGGGCCGGGCCGCCGCCCGCGCCCGCGGCCCTCACCCGGCGCGAGCACGAGGTGCTCCGCTGGGCGGCGACCGGCCGGACCAACCCGGAGATCGCCGCCCAGCTCGGCCTCACCTGCAACACGGTGACCGGCTACCTGAAGAGCGCGATGCACAAGCTCGGCGTCCGCAACCGCACCGAACTCGCGCTCACCGCCCGTGAGTCCGGGCTGCTGGACTGAACACCTGGCCTGAGAAGCTCAGTTGACGCGGCGCTCGCGCCCCGCCCAGTAGGGTTCGCGGAGCCGGAACTTCTGCAGCTTCCCGGTGGTCGTCCGCGGCAGCGACTCCCGGAACTCCACCGAGGTGGGGGACTTGTACCCGGCCAGCCGCTGCTTGCAGTGCGCGATGAGGTCCGCCTCGCCGGCCTCGCTGCCCGGCTTCAGCACCACCAGGGCCTTGACCGTCTCGCCCCACTTGGCGTCCGGCACACCGATCACCGCGGCCTCGGCCACCGCCGGGTGGTCGTAGAGGCAGTCCTCCACCTCGATCGAGGAGACGTTCTCCCCGCCGCTGATGATGACGTCCTTCTTCCGGTCCGAGATGGTCAGATAGCCGTCGGTCAGGGTGCCGCCGTCGCCGGTGTGGAACCAGCCGTCCCGGACCGCCTCGGCGGTGGCCTCCGGCTGCTGCCAGTAGCCCTCCAGGACGACGTTGGAGCGGACCAGCACCTCGCCCTGCTCGTCCACCCGCACCTGGTTGCCGAGGGCGGGGGCGCCGGCCTGCACCAGCTTCTCGGCCCGTCGCTCGGCGGGCAGTTCGTCCCACTCGGCGCGGGTGCGGTTGACCGTCACCACCGGCGAGGTCTCGGTCAGGCCGTAGATCTGCATGAACTCCCAGCCGAGTTCGGACTCCATCCGCTGCACCACCGAGGTGGGCGGCGGTGCGCCGGCCACCACCATCCGCACCCGGTCCCGGCCGGGGACCGGCCCCTCCCACTCGGCCGCCGCGTCGAGCACCATCTGCACCACGGCCGGCGCGCCGCACAGGAAGGTCACGCCGTGCCGCTCGACCCGGCGCAGGATCTCCGCACCGTCGACCTTCCGCAGCACCACGTGCCGCGCGCCGAGCCCGGTGAGCGAGAACGGGAAGCCCCAGCCGTTGGCGTGGAACATCGGCAGGGTGTGCAGGTAGACGTCCCGGTCGCTCGCGCCGAAGTGCAGGGCCATCAGGTTCGCGTTCAGCCAGAGGTTGCGGTGGGTGAGCTGAACACCCTTGGGGCGTGCGGTGGTTCCGCTGGTGTAGTTGACGGTGGCGGTGTCGTTCTCGTCGATCGGGTACCGGCGGGGCGCGTGCTCGAAGTCGTACAGCAGCCGGTCGCTGTCCGCGCCGATCACGAACTTGTGCTTGGCGACCACCCCGGCCAGCGGTTCGGCCAGCTCCGGGTCGACCAGCAGCACCGAGGCGCCGCTCTGCTCGACGATGTACGACACCTCCTCCGCCCGGAGGCGGAAGTTCACCGGCACCAGCACCCGGCCGTGCCCGCTGACCCCGAACATCGAGGTCATCAGGCGCGCCGAGTTGTGCGACACGACCGCCACCCGCTCACCGGGGCCGACCCCGAGCCGGTCCAGCCCGGCGGCCTGCGCCCGGGCCAGCTCGGCCACCCGTCGATAGGTCAGGTCGCCCCAGGACTCGGCGGGTTGCGCCGGTTCGTCGACGATGCCGACCCGGTCGCCGTAGACCAGCTCGGCCCGGTCGAGGAAGTCCATCACGGAGAGTGGAATCTGCATGCGCCCACTGTCCTCCGCCCACCGCCCCCTGCACACCCCCGATCGGGGGTGTCACCCGGAAGTGGTCCGGAACGCCCCGGTGGCCGTCCCGGCGGCCGCCTCGGCGCCGGCGATCGCCGCGGCGAGCCGGTCCCGGGTCTCGGCCTGGGCGGCGATCCGGCGTTCCAGCACCGCCAGGCGGTCCCGGGCGATCCGCAGCGCGCCGGCCGACGGCGGCCCGAACGCCTCCTGGTCCAGGCAGCCGAGGAACGGCCGGACGTCCTCCAGGGTGAACCCGGCCTCCAGCAGGGAGCGGATGTTGCGCACCCTGGTCACCGCCGACTCCTCGTAGACCCGGTAGCCGTTGGCGGCCCGCCCGGAGCCGATGAGTCCGGCCTGCTCGTAGTGCCGCAGTGCCCGGGCGGTGGTCCCCGTGGCCCGTGCCAGCTCGCCGATCCGCACCCGCGCGGCCCCCGTCCTTCTCCCGGCCGGTCGGACCGCTGCGCCGGTCGTCCGGGGCCGCTCGTCCGACCGGGGCGCTCATCCGACCACGGCGCCCCCGTCCACCGGCAAGACTACTCCGGTGACGAAGGAGGCCTGCGGCGCGGCGAGTTGTGTGACGGCCCAGGCCACCTCGGCGGCCTCCCCGATCCGGCCCAGCGGGGTGTGCGCGATCTGCCAGGCGCGCAGTGCCGCCTGCCGCTCGGGGCCGATCCCGGCGTGGTCGGCGATCGGCGTCCCGATCGCGCCGGGCGCCACCGCCACGACCCGGATGCCGCGCGGGGCGAGTTCCACGGCCCAGCTGCGGGTCAGGGTGTCCACGGCCGCCTTGCTCGCGGCGTAGACGGAGTTGCTCGGCCAGCCGCGCAGGCCGACGGCGGTGCTGACGTTGACGACCACGCCCCGGCTGTCGGTGAGCGCGGGCAGCGCGGCCTGGGTCAGCAGGACGGGCGCCGTCAGATTGGTGGCCAGCAGCGCGCCGATGCCCTCCGGGGTGTAGCCGCCGAGTGTCGCGTGCGGGGCGATGCCCGCGTTGTTGACCAGGACGTCCAGTCGGCCGAACCGCTCCAGTGCGGCCCGGACGACGGTCTCCGGGCCGTCCGGCGCCGTGATGTCGGCGACCAGCGGCACGATCCGCCCCGGTGCCCGCTCCGCCGTTCCCGCCAGCGGTTCGGCCCGCCGTCCGACCGCCACCACCCGTGCCCGCGGGTCCTGCTCGGCGAAGGCCAGTGCCGTCGCCCGCCCGATCCCGGTCCCCGCGCCGGTGACCACCACCACCCGTACCCGCTCCGCCACAGCCCCGTCCGTTCCCGTCGTTCCGTTCATGCCCGCAAGCCTGCGACCCTGACGCCGGTGTCAAGGTCAAGCGCCGTTCCGTGAACGGCGGGGGCCGGGTGGTGGGCGCGAGCCGGAGCCGGGGCTTCCTCTTGCTGAGCCGGCGGCGAACAGGCGGCGAACAGAGGTCGCGGGGGAGGCGCGGCCCCCGTTCCGCTGTTAGGAAGGGCGGCAGGACCGCAAGGACCTCAAGGACATCCGCACGGGGAGAGACACCGATGACCGACCACCTTTCCGACAGCTCCCACAGCTCCCACAGCTCCACCGGCTCCGACGGCCTCTACGAGGCGATCGGGGGTCTCGACGCCCTCCGGAGACTGAGCGAGGCCTTCTACCGGGGCGTGCTCGCCGACCCGCTGCTCGCGCCGGTCTTCGCCGACTTCACGCCCACTCACATCGAGCACGTCGCTGTCTGGCTGGCCGAGATCTTCGGCGGTCCGGAGCGCTTCACCACGGACCTCGGCGGCCACCAGTCCCTGCTCCGCGCCCACCTCGGGCTCGCCATCACCGAGGAGCAGCGCATCCGGTGGATGGAGCTGATGGCGGAGGCCGTGCACAAGGAACTCCCCGAGGGTGAACTGCTGCGCCGGCGTGTCCTGGAGTACTTCGACTGGGGGACCCGGATCGCCAAGGACGTCTCGGCCTCGCCGGCCGGCACCGACCTCGGGGACCCGGGCCCCACCCCGCGCTGGGGCTGGGAGGGCCTCAAGTAGGGCCACCGGGGGCAGGCCCCGGAACGCCCCTCGGAACGGCCGCCGGGCACCTCCGGCGGCCGCGGAATCCGTTTGGACGAGCGAGGCCTGACGGGCCACAGTGGGCGCATGGCTTCTCTCGTGCAACACGTCACGTTCGACTGCGCAGACCCCCACGCCCTCGCCCTGTTCTGGGCGGAGGTGGTGGACGGCGCCCTGGGCGAGGGCGACGTCCCCGGCGACCCGGAGATCGAGGTCAACTCGGAGGGCGTCTCGCTGCTCTTCATCCGGGTCGAGGAGGGCAAGGAGGTCAAGAACCGGCTCCACCTCGACCTGACGCCCAAGGACCGCACCCGGGACGAGGAGGTCGAGCGCCTGATCGCCCTCGGCGCGAAGCAGTTCGAGGACCACCGCCGGCCCGACGGCGCGGGCTGGGTGACCCTCACCGACATCGAGGGCAACGAGTTCTGCGTGGTGCGCAGCGCCGCCGAGCGGGCCGCCACCGCCTGAGCGGCCGCACAACCCCTAGCCGACGGCCGCCCGCCAGGTCCACGAGGTCCGGTGCGGGCGGCCGTCGAGTTCGCCCCGGCCGGTGCACCAGAGCAGCACGTCCGCAGGCTGCCCGGCGGGCGCGTCGGGGAAGAGCCGAGCGAGCACCGCCGCCGCGAGCCGCTCCGGGGGCCGCCAGCCCAGGCCCAGCCCGAGGGTGATGTCGTGGGTGTGCAGCAGGGTCTCGGCGACGCCCATCGCGGCGAACCCGGTCGGGTCGCACGGCCCGTAGTGCCAAGCCCGTAGCTCCGGCGGTGCCGCGTCCAGGGCGGTGGCCAGCAGGTGCGCGGCGGCCGTGACCACCGTGAGCACCTCGGCCGGTCCGGCGTCCGGGTGCACGGTGAGGTCGAGCGGCAGATAGCGGTCGGCGGGCCTGGCGGCGAGCTGTCCGGCGTAGGCGAGCAGGTCGTGGGCGATGTGGGCGGCGGTGTCCCGGCAGCTCCACTCCAGGGGCCCGGCGGGCGCGTCCCAGTCCGGGCCGCCCGCTTCGGCGGCGGGTCCCAGTACGGCCGTCGCCTCGCCGAGCGCGGCCCGGACGTCGGCGCCGTTCATCCGGTGGTCGGTCATCGCCACACCGTCTCATGCCCGCTCCGGCGGACGTGCGCCGGAGCTGCCCGGACCGCCGGGACCACCCGGCCGCCCGAACCACCCGGCCGCCCGAACCGCCCGGCCGCCCGCTCCGGGCGCTCGGGCCTCGCCGGGCGTCAGCCGATCTGGATCGAGCGCTTCGCCAGGCCCATCCAGAAGCCGTCGATCACGGTGCGCTGGCGGCCCAGTTCGGCCTCGGCGGCACCGAGGGTGACGAACAGCGGGGCGAAGTGCTCCGTCCGGGGGTGGGCGAGCCGGCCGGCCGGTGCCTTCTCCTCGAAGTCGAGCAGCGCGTCGAGGTCCTGGGCCTCGAGCGCCCGCCGGCCCCAGTCGTCGAACTCGGCCATCACCGAGGTGATCCGGCCGTCGTTGCTGAGCGCCCGCAGGTTGTGGGTGAAGAAGCCGCTGCCGACGATCAGCACGCCCTCGTCGCGCAGCGGGGCGAGCCGGCGCCCGATCTCCAGCAGCCGCTGCGGGTCGAGGGTCGGCATCGAGACCTGGAGGACGGGGATGTCCGCCTCCGGGAACATCTCCACCAGCGGGACGTAGGCGCCGTGGTCGAGGCCCCGGTCGGGGATGTCCTGCACGGGTGTGCCGGGGGCGCGCAGCAGCTTGCGCACGCGCTCGGCGAGCTCCGGTGCGCCGGGGGCGGCGTACCGGACGCGGTAGTAGTGCTCGGGGAAGCCCCAGAAGTCGTACACGAGGGGAACGGTGGTGACGGCGCCGAGTGCGAGCGGGGCCTCCTCCCAGTGCGCGGACACCATCAGGATCGCCCTGGGCCGGGGCAGGTCGGCGGACCAGGCGGCCAGCTGACCGGGCCAGACCGGGTCGTCGGCGAGCGGCGGTGCGCCGTGCGACAGGTAGAGGGCGGGCATGCGGCCGGTTGCGGCGGTACTCATGGCGGTTCTTCTCCTCCGGCCCTCGGGGTGCTCGGGGTGCTCGGGGTGGTCCGTGGAAGGGCGGTCCGGGAAAGTAGTTCAAATTTGAACTCTCCCAGGATTCGACCGTACACCTTCGTTCGAATTTGAACAATAGGAGTACGATCACCTCATGCCCTCCACCTCGTCCGCACCTTCGGCGCCCCCCTCCGCCGCCTCCCCGTACGAGCCCCGGTGGCTCGACGAGGAGGAGATGGCTGCCTGGCGGAGCTTCGTCACCGCGAGCAACCTCCTCAACCGCCGCCTGGAACGCCAGCTCAAGGAGGATTCCGGTCTCTCCCACACCCAGTACGAGATCCTCGTCCATCTCTCCGCCGCCCCGGCCGGCTCGCTGCGCATGACCGAACTGGCGGACAAGCTCGTCACCTCCAAGAGCGGCCTGACCTACCAGGTCACCCAGCTGGAGAAGGCGGGGCTGGTCGGCCGGCGCTCCTGCCCGAGCGATGTGCGCGGCGTCTTCGCCGAACTCACCGACCAGGGCCGGGAGATGTTGCGGGAGGCCGCGCCCGGCCATGTCGCGCTGGTCCGCGAACTGCTGATCGACGTGCTCAGCCGGGAGCAGCTCGCCGTGCTCGCCGACGGCCTCGGCCAGGTCAGCGCCCGCCTCCGCCTCGACGACGCCCTCTGAGTCGGGCGACACCCTCCGGACCGTCCGCGAGCGGTCCGCCCTTCGAGCCGCCGGGTCCCGAGGACACCCCCGTCGTCCTCGGTACCCGGCTTCCGCCCCTGCCCGCGCCCGTCCGGTGCTCGACCGCCGTCCGGGGCTCACTCGTCGTCCGGCCCTCACTCGTCGTCCGGCCCTCGACCGCCGTCCGGTCCTCGGTCCCCGGCCGGGGCCGCCTCCGTCGCGCGGGCGAGCAGCAGCTCCCGCTCGCGCTCGTTGCGGGTGAGCCCCGCCGCCCGTTCGAACTCCGCCCGCGCCTCCGCGCCCCGCCCCAGCCGGGCCAGCAGATCCCCCCGGACGCTGGGCAGCAGGTGGTACCCGCGCAGCGCCGGTTCCTCGGCGAGCGCGTCCACCACGTCGAGCGCGACCGCCGGGCCCTCGGCCATCGACAGCGCCACGGCCCGGTTGAGCTCGACCACCGGGGACGGCGTCAGCGCCATCAGCCGCTCGTAGAGGGCGGCGATGGTCCGCCAGTCGGTGTCCTCGTAGCGCACCGCACGCGCGTGGCAGGCCGCGATCGCCGCCTGGACCGAGTACGGACCGGTGCCCGCCCGCAACAGGGCGGCGAGCCCGCGCCGGATCAGCAGCCGGTCCCAGCGGGCCCGGTTCTGGTCGGCGAGCAGCACGGGCCGGCCGTCCGGGGCGGTGCGGGCCGCCGTCCGGGAGGCCTGGAGTTCCAGTAGCGCCGCCAGCCCGTGCGCCTCGGGCTCCCCGGGCATCAGCGCGGCCAGCACCCGGGCGAGGCGCAGCGCGTCCTCGCAGAGCCCCGGTCGCAGCAGGTCGTCCCCGGCGGTGGCCGAGTAGCCCTCGTTGAAGATCAGATAGATGACCTCCAGGACGGAGGAGAGCCGGGCCGCCCGCTCCGCCCCGTACGGGACCTCGAACGGTATCCGGGCCTGCGCCAGCGTCCGTTTCGCGCGGACGATCCGCTGCGCGACCGTCGGCTCCGAGGAGAGCACGGCCCGGGCGATCTCCGCCGTGGTGAGCCCGCCGAGCAGCCGCAGCGTCAGCGTGATCCGGGCCTCGGCGGACAGCACTGGATGGCAGACGGTGAAGATCAGCCGCAGCAGGTCGTCGTCGATGTCGTCCGGCCCGGCCGGCTCCGGCGGCGGGACGTCCTCCAGCGCCCGCCCGACCTCGGCGAGCTTGCGGGCGTACGTCTCCCGGCGGCGGACCAGGTCGACCGCGCGGTGCTTGGCGGTGGCCATGAGCCAGGCGCCCGGGCGGTCCGGAACGCCCGAGCCGGGCCACTGCTCCAGGGCGGCGACCAGCGCGTCCTGTGCCAGCTCCTCGGCGATGCCGACATCGCGCACGATCCGGGTGACCCCCGCGATGATCCGGGCGGACTCGATCCTGAACACCGCTTCGACCGTCCTGGCCGTGTCGGTCCCGGCCGTGTCGGTCCCGGCCGTGTCCGCCCCGGCCGTGTCCGTCCCGGCGGCTTCCGTCGCACCCGCGTCGCGCTCCGTCACGATCACCCATCAGAGCAGCCGCCGACCGGGCGGGCAAACCGCCCGCCCGGCCGGTCCGCCTCCGCCCGCCCGCCCGCCCGGCCCCGCCCGGCCCGTCACGCCTCCGGCGGGGTGGCGGCCTCGTCGATCTGCCGCAGCTCGGCGCCGACCGTCCAGCTCCCGGGGTGGACCTCCAGGAAGCGCCGGGTCCACTCGACGGCCTCGGCCATGTCCTTGCACTGGAGGATCGCGTAGCCGCCCACGACCTCCTTGGTCTCGGTGAACGGTCCGTCGGTGGCGGTCACCTTGCCGCCCTCCCAGAGCAGCCGGGTGCCCTCCTTGGTGGGCAGCAGTCCGGCGGTGTCCAGCATCACCCCGGCCTTGGTGATCTCCGCGAAGAGTGCTCCCATGCGCTCCTCGAACGCGGGGTCCATGTCGAAGTTCTGGGACTGCTGCTCGTCGATGCGGATCAGGCTCATGAAGCGCGGCACGGTACTCACTCCTCGTCGGTGCGGGCGGGGCTTCTCCCCGCCGCTCACCCCTGCGTCGAACGGAGGGCGTCCGTTTCGACAGCCGGTCGGGAAATTCTTCCGACGGATTCCGGACCCGGCCACCGGAGCGCCCGGCGCCGCAGCCGGGAGAGACGCCGCGCGGGGGTGTCGGACCCGGCCGGGTCTCCGCTACGGTGGCGGCGGATACACCGATGTATCCGATACGCCGATGTATCGAGGTGGCACTGTGGCCGGAACGGAGACGGCACCGGGGCCCGGCGGCGTCCGGGTGACGGCGCGCAGGGCGCGGACGAGGGCACGGCTGCTGGAGGCCGCGTTCGGCGTGTTCGCGGCCAAGGGGTTCGGCCGGGTGTCCATCGAGGAGGTCTGCGAGGCCGCGGGGTACAGCCGGGGGGCGTTCTACTCGAACTTCGACACCCTGGAGGAGCTGTTCTTCGTCCTGTACGAGGAGCGGGCCGAGCTGATCGCCGCCCAGGTCACCGGGGCGCTCGCGGCGCGGGCGGGGGACACCGACGTGGCCTCGCTGGTCGAGCGGGTGACCGGGGTGCTGCTGCTGGAGCGCGACTGGCTGCTGATCAAGACGGACTTCCTCGTCGCGGCCGCCAGGGACCCCCGCACCGCGCGGACGCTGCTGGAGCACCGCCGGCGGCTGCGGGAGCTGATCGCCGAACGGCTGGCCGAGGTGGCCGCCGAGCGCCCGCTGCCCGCGGTGCTGGGGGGCGCCGAGGGCGCGGCCCACGCGGTGATCGCCGCCTACGACGGTGTCACCACCCAGCTCCTGCTGGACCGCGACGTCGAGCACGCCCGGGCCTGGCTCCGGCAGCTGCTGCTCGCCCTGCTGGCCGCCGACGGTCCCGGCTGACGGGCGTCCCCGGCCCCCCGCTCGCCCTTGTCTTCCCTGTGTCCCCGGCCGGACCAGCAGGCCCGGCCGGTCGCCCGAAGGATGGAGTGCTGTCATGGACGCCGATGTCATCGTGGTCGGAGCCGGACTCGCCGGCCTCGTCGCGGCGCGCGAGCTCACCGCTCGGGGCCGACGGGTCGCGCTGCTGGACCAGGAGAGCGCCGCCAACCTCGGCGGCCAGGCCCACTGGTCCTTCGGCGGGCTCTTCCTGGTGGACTCTCCCGAACAGCGGCGGCTCGGCGTCAAGGACTCCGTCGAGCTGGCGTGGAACGACTGGAGCGGCAGCGCCCGCTTCGACCGCCTCGAGGACGAGGACTCCTGGGCGGTGCGCTGGGCCCGCGCCTACGTGGACTTCGCCGCCGGCGAGAAGCGCGCCTGGATCACCGAGCGCGGGATCAAGCTGACACCGCTGGTGGGCTGGGCCGAGCGCGGCGACCTGCGCGCGGACGGCCACGGCAACTCCGTGCCCCGCTTCCACGTCCCCTGGGGCACCGGCACCGGGGTGGTGGGCCCGTTCGTGCAGGACGCCCGGCAGGCCGCCGATGCGGGCCTGCTCACCTTCCACCACCGGCACCGGGTCGACGAGTTGGTGGTCCGGGACGGGGCGGTGACGGGCGTGCGGGGCACCCTGCTGGCGCCGGACCCCGCCCCGCGCGGCGCCGCCTCCAACCGGGAGCCGGCCGGGGAGTTCGAGCTCACCGCCCAGGCCGTGATCGTCACCACCGGCGGCATCGGCGGCGACCACGAACTCGTGCGCCGCCACTGGCCGGAGCGCATGGGCACACCCCCGAAGAACATGATCACGGGTGTCCCCGCCCACGTGGACGGGCGGATGCTCGACATCAGCGCGGCCGCGGGGGTGCGGCTGGTCAACCGCGACCGCATGTGGCACTACACCGAGGGGATCCGGAACTGGGACCCGGTCTGGCCCGGACATGCGATCCGCATCCTCCCCGGCCCGTCGCCGCTGTGGTTCGACGCCCTCGGACGGCGTCTGCCGGAGCCCTGCCTGCCCGGCTACGACACCCTGGGCACCCTCAGGCACCTCCGCACCACCGAGGACATCGCCCAGTACGACCACTCGTGGTTCGTCCTCACCCAGCGGATGATCGAGAAGGAGTTCGCGCTGTCGGGTTCGGAGCAGAACCCCGACCTCACCAGCGGTGACCGCAAGGCCGTGCTGCGCGAGCGCCTCCTCGGCAGCGGCGCCCCCCGGCCGGTGGAGGCGTTCAAGCGGAACGGCGCGGACTTCGTGGTCGCCGCCACCCTGGAGGAACTGGTGGCGAAGATGAACGGCCTGACCGAGGAGCCGCTGCTCGACCCGGTCGTGCTGCGGGCCCAGATCGAGGCCCGGGACCTCCAGATCGCCAACCCCTTCAGCAAGGACGCGCAGATCCAGGGCATCCGCAACTCCCGCCGCTACCTGGGCGACCGGCTCAGCCGCACCGCCGCCCCGCACCGCGTCCTCGACCCGGCGGCGGGCCCGCTGATCGGGGTCAAGCTGCACGTCCTGACCCGGAAGTCCCTCGGCGGCATCCAGACCGACCTCGACTCCCGGGCGCTCGGGCTCGACGGGCGTCCGCTCGACGGCCTGTACGCGGCGGGGGAGGTCGCCGGCTTCGGCGGCGGGGGCGTGCACGGCTACAACGCCCTGGAGGGGACCTTCCTCGGCGGCTGCCTGTTCTCCGGCCGCGCGGCGGGCCGGGCGGCGGCGGAGGCGGTGTCCTGAGGGCGCCGGCGTCGGCCCGACGGTCGGTCCCCCCGGTCGTCGGGCCGACGCCGGCGCCCCGGGCGGTCAGAACATCCGGGCCTGCGTCACCCGGTTCAGGTGGATCAGGACGTCGTAGGCCCGGCCGATCGCCAACTCCGGCCGGGGGTCGGTGCGGTAGACCGATCCGGCCTCGTAGGTGGGGCGGGTGACGTCCAGCCAGTCGCGGGCCGCCCGGGGCACGGTGCGCAGATCGACGTAGTAGTCCCTGAACCGGACCCGGTCGAGGGTGTGCTCGTTCATCTCCGGCGTGGCCGGGGGAACGGTGACGGCCTTCCAGGCGTCGGTCAGGATCCCGTCGTTGGTGAGGAAGGATCCGCTGTCGAAGGTGAAGCCGACGGCCACGTAGTCGCGGCCGTAGACCTCCCGGAGGTGGGACCCCTGCGGCTCGGGACAGAGGAAGGTGTCGGTGGCCAGGTAGCCGGTGTGCCCGTTGTGCGCCGACAGCAGCACCTTGCCGCCGGTGCGGCGCTCCCACCAGGCGGTGTTGTCCGCCATCACCCGGTCGCGCAACTGCTCGGCGGCCGACACGGAGGCCGGGTCGGCGAGGTCCAGGGCGATGAAGGCGAAGGTGTCGGCGATGTTCCTGGCGTGCTGCACGGCCCACGCGTGGGCGCCGTCGCCGGCGCCGCTCGCGGTGACCAGGTCGAGGGCCTGCTGCGCCCTGGCGGCGTTCTCCCGGCGCTCGGCGAGCGGCTTCTTCAGGTACGCCATGGCGTCGTCGAACGGTCGCAGCCCGGCGTAGAGCCCGTCGAGCCGCGGGAGCGCCTCCGGCCGGGTCTCCCGCAGGTAGGAGACGACCCGTTCGAAGATCCGGTCGCCGAGCCTCGGGGCACCGATGTCGTCGCCCACGAAGTGGACCGGGTTCTCCGGGTGGCTCCGGTTGTGGGAGCGCATCCAGGCGATCAGGTCGGCGAACTCCTCCCGGTCCCACGGGCTGCCGCCCAGGGCGTCCTTCACCAACTGCCGCGCGTCGCCCGGACCGCCCTGGACGTACTCGTCGATCTGCAGGCCACTGCTCCAACCGGTCTCCAGGGCGAAGGCGGTGAAGCCCTTCTCCTCGACCAGGTAGCGGAACAGCCGCTGCTTCATCGCGAAGAGCTCGTGCGAACCGTGGGTGGCCTCGCCGAGGCCGACCACCCGGGCATCGCCGATCACCGCGCCCAGCGCCCGCAGGTCGGCGGTGCGGCTGCCCGGTTCGGTCGTCCGCAGCGGCTGGGCGACGCCCTCCAGCGCGCGCACCACGGCGGAGCGCTCCGCCGCCGCCGGGTCCGCGGCCGCGGACCCGGCCGAGGTGGGGGCCATCGGCGCGGCCACCGCCGCCACCGGGACCAGTACCGCCGCGGCGGCCAGTACCGCCGTCGCCGCCAGCAGTCCGCGCCGCCCGATCCGCTTGTCGCCTGCCATCGTTGTGATCACTTCTCAACTCGACGGAACGCCGAGGACCTCGGCGTTCCGTCGAGTTGATCTTCGCCGCGGAGGAGCCCGCCGCGCGCTGGGGAGGACCGCCGTCCGGTCGGATTCGGTGGCGGGCCCCCGACCGGCGGCGGCCCCTCCGTCCGTTACGGGGTGCGCGCGGTGGCCGACGGCGCCGCCCACGGGCGGCCGGGCCGCACGTCCGCGTCCTTCTCCGGGCGAGGCTCGGCCGCCGGCGGTCCGGCCTCGGCCCGCCCCACCGCGAGCGCGCGGGCCAGGTCGAACGCCGCCACCGGGTCGTCCTGGAGGATGATCGGCGGACGTGTCGCGGGGGCGAATCATGGCTGGTGGGACGGTGTGCGTGCAGAGCGATATCGGCTCGCCGAATGCGGCGTTCCGTGGGAGCATCCGCTGTTATGGGGACGAATCTGCACGGCGCGCACGTCACACTCCGTCCGGCCTCCGCCGAGGACATCCCGGCCCTGGTCGCCATCCGCCGCACCCCCGAGGTCTACGCCCGCTGGCGCGGTGGTGACGACCTCACCGACGCCGTCACCACCGACCTCGCCGAGCCCGGCACCGAGACCTTCGTGATCGAGGTCGGGGGCCGGGTCGTCGGCGCGGTCCAGTGGTACGCCGAGAACGACGACGAGTACCGCCACGCCGGGATGGACATCTATCTCGACCCGGCCCACCACGGGCGCGGCCACGGCACCGACGCCGTTCGCACGCTGGCCCGCCACCTCGTCGACGAGCACCACTACCACCGGCTGATCATCGACCCGGCGGCGGACAACACGGCGGCGATCCGCTGTTACGAGAAGGTCGGTTTCCGCCCCGTGGGGGTGATGCGGCAGTACGAGCGCGGCTCGGACGGCACCTGGCACGACAACCTGCTGATGGACCTGCTGGCCGCCGAACTGGTCTGAACCGAGGCTTCGCGCTCCGGTGGGGCCGTGGTCCGGCGGGTGAGTGGTCCGCCGGGGCCGCTTTCCGACCGGGTGAGCGGTCCGGCCGGGTCAGTGGTCCGCGCGCAGCGGCTCGCCGGTGCGGTGGAGGTGGGCGAAGATCTCCCGGTAGGAGCGGAGCAGCCCGGTCTCGTAGTACGGGATGCCCTTCTCGGCGCAGAACTGCCGGGTGATCCGGGCGGCCCGGGGGAGTGCGGGGGTCGGCATGCTGGGGAAGAGGTGGTGCTCGATCTGGTAGTTGAGGCCGCCCATCAGAGTGTCGAGCACCGGGTTGCCGCGGACGTTGCGCGAGGTCAGCACCTGGCGGCGGAGGAAGTCCAGCCGCATCTCCGGGGTCACCATCAGCATGCCCTTGTGGTTGGGCGCGAAGACGCAGCCCAGGAGGATGCCCAGCAGCGCCTGGTGGACCACCAGGAAGGCGATCGCCTTTCCGGCCGGGAGGGCGGCGAGGACGGCCCCGAGGTAGGCCGCGAAGTGGAGGACCAGGAGGGAGCCCTCCAGCCGGGGGCGCTTCATGTCGGGGCTGCGCAGTGCGCGGAAGCTGTTCCAGCTGAGGTTGAGGCCCTCCAGGCACAGCAGCGGGAGGAAGAGGTAGGCCAGTCGGCGGCCGATGAACCGGGCGACCCCGCGTGACTCCCTGGCCTGCTGCTGGGACCACACCACGATGTCGGGGGAGACGTCCGGATCCCGGCCCTCGTGGTTGGGGTTGGCGTGGTGGCGGGTGTGCTTGCTCATCCACCAGCCGTAGCTCATACCCATCAGCAGGTTGGCGACGATCCGCCCGCCGGTCTCGCTCGCCCGCCGTCCACCGAAGACCTGACGGTGCGCCAGGTCATGTGCTATCAGGCCGAGTTGCGTGAAGACCACGGACAGGCCGGCGGCCAGGGCGAGTTGCAGCCAGGTGTCGCCCAGGGCGAAGAGGGCGTACCAGCCGGCCGCGAACGCCGCGAGGGTGAGGCCGATGCGCGCGGTGTAGTAGCCGGGGCGCCGGTCGAGCAGGCCCTCCTCGGTGATCCGGCGGGCCAGCTGGGCGAAGTCGCTGCCCTCCCGCTCCCGCCCGGCCGGAGTGGCGGTGGTGGCCGTGGCGACCGGTGCGGGTGGGGCAAGCGTCGTGGGCTCTGGGCTCATGGCAGGAAGTCTGGTGGCCGGCCCGGGTGCGGAGAACCGGACAAGCCCCCTTCTCGACAGGGGGGTTGACCCCCGGTTCGGGGGCGGGAATGCCCCCGCCCGGCGGCGGTCGGGGTTGACGGCCGTCGCGGGGTTCCACCACCCTTTCACTAATTGAGTAGTGAAAGGGTGGTTTACTCATGCGGATGCTCCATGCCCTCCGGCGGCCCCGGCCGCTGTCCTGGGGGCTGGCCGGGCTGTTCGCCGCGCTCTACGCCTGCGTCGCCGTCAACCGGCACCGGCGGATGCTGACCCAGGCCTACGACCTGGGCATCTTCGAGCAGGCGGTGCGTGCCTACGCCCACGGCGAGGCGCCGGTGGTACTGCTCAAGGGCCCCGGCTACCAGCTGCTCGGCGACCACTTCCACCCGCTGCTCGCCGTCCTCGCCCCGCTGTACCGGCTGTTCCCGGGCGCGGTCACGCTGCTGCTGGCGCAGGCGGTGCTGATGGCGCTGGCCGTCGTGCCGCTCGCCCGGTGGGCCTTCGAGGTGGGCGGCCCGAGGCCGGCCGTCCTGGTCGGCGGCCTGACCGGGGTCTCCTGGGGGATCGTCGAGGCGGCGGCCGACGACTTCCATGAGATCGCGTTCGCGGTGCCGCTGCTCGCCTTCGCCGCCACCGCGCTCGGCCGGGGCCGCCCGGTCGCCGCGGTGCTGTGGGCCCTGCCACTGGTCCTGGTCAAGGAGGATCTCGGGCTCACCGTGGCGGTGGTGGGCGCACTGGTCTTCGTCCGGGCGGGGAAGGGCAGCGGGACCAGGGCGCTGGGCTTCGGGGCGGCGGTCTTCGGGCTCGCGGCGACCGCGCTGACCGTGTTGGTCGTGCTGCCCTCGTTCAACCCGGACGGCGGCTTCGACTACTGGGGGCAGATGGGCACGCGGGAGGCGGCGGGCGCGCCGTGGGAGCTCGCGGGCCGGCTGGTCTGGCCGCCGCTGAAATGGCTGCTGCTCGCACTGGCCGCGGCCACGGCCGGCTTCCTGGGGCTGCGGTCGCCGCTGGTCCTGCTCTGCGTGCCCACCCTCGGCTGGCGGCTGGCCGCCGACAACTCGCACTACTGGGGAGTGAGTTACCACTACAGTGCGGTGCTGATGCCGCTGCTGCTGGCGGCCCTGGTGGACGCCGTGCGGCGGACCGGAGCCTTCGACGGGCCGGGTCGGGTACTCGTGAGGAGCCGGGCGGCCGGACCGGGACCGGCCCTGGTGGCCGTCCGCCGGGCCCGCCGCGCCCTTGCGGTGGCCGGACTGGTGGCCCTGGTGACGCTGCCGGTCTACCCGCTGCACGAACTCGTCGCCCCCGGGGCCTGGGGGACTTCGCCCCGACTGGAGCGGGCCCGGGCGATGCTCGCCCGGATACCCGACGGTGCGACCGTCGCCGCCTCCAACCGCCTCGCCGCGCAACTGGCCGGGCGGACCACGGTCGGCCTGGTCTGCCGCGAGCCTTCGCCGCCGGTCGAGTCTCCGGCGGCCGGGTCCCCGCCGAACGGGTCTCCGGCGGTCGGGTCCCCGTCGAACGGGTCGCTGCCGGTCGGTTCTCCGCCCGTCGGTGCGGTGCCGGTCGGTGCGGTGCCGGCCGGTGCAGTACGGGGTGGCCCGGACTGGGTGGTCGTCGACCTGGCCGACCCGAGTGTGCAGGCGCCCTGCGCGATCGCCGACACCCTCCGGATGCTCGACCGCTACGAGCGGCTCGGCTACCGCCGGGTCGTGGACGACGGTGACCTGCGGCTGCTCGGCCGCCCGTAGGGCCTTTCGACCGTTCCCCGGGTGGGGTCGGACTTGACCGCGGCGCAATGGTCCGCCACCATTCCACCAATAAACTAGTGAAAGGGTGATGCGGGTGTGATCGAGTACCGCATCGAGCGGCGCAGCGGAGTGTCCACCTACCAGCAGATCGTGCAGCAGACCAAGCAGGCGCTGCGACTCGGTGTGCTGCAGCCCGGGGACAAGCTGCCGACCGCGCGGGAGGTGGTCGAACAGACCGCGATCAACCCGAACACCGTGCTGAAGGCCTATCGAGAACTCGAACGCGAGGGGCTGGTCGAGCCCAGGCCGGGTCTTGGCACCTTCGTCCGGCGTTCGCTCGCCAGGCCGGAGGCGGCCGCCGACGGACCGCTGCGCGCGGGGCTGGTGGGGTGGGTCGACGAGGCCCGTACGGCCGGACTCGACCGCGAGGACATCTCCGCGCTGATGGCGTCGGTACTGGACCAGCGCTTCGAGACCGGCGTCACCGGCGGGAGCGGCATCGCCGGGGGCAGTGGCGGCAAGGGGAGTTCCGGCAAGGGGAGTTCCGGCAGTGCCGAAAGCACCGGGCCGGCGGATCCGACCGCGTAGAACAGAGAGGGTGGGGGCCGCATGACAGACGCGACAGCGGCGACGCAGGCGATATCCGGGCCACGGGACGGGCGGCCGGGCGGAACGCCGTCCGGCGGAGCGCCGTCCGGCGGAGCGCCGTCCGAGGGCACACCGGCCATCGAGGCCGTGGGACTCGGCAAACGCTACCGGGGCGACCGGTGGGCGCTGCGGGACTGCGGGTTCACCGTCCCGGCCGGCCGGATCTGCGGTGTGGTCGGCGCCAACGGCGCGGGCAAGAGCACCCTGCTCACCCTGGCCGCGCGCCTGATCGAGCCCACCGAGGGCGAGTTGCGGGTGTTCGGCGAGGCGTCGAGCACCCGGGAGACCCGGGCCAGGGTCGCCTGCGTCACCCAGGAGAAGCCGCTCTACCCCTCCTTCACGGTGGCCGGGACGCTGCGCATGGGGCGCGAGCTCAACCCGGGCTGGGACGAGGAGGTGGCCCAGCGGGTCATCGGGATGGGGGAGTTGAGGCTCGACGCCCGCGTCGGCTCGCTCTCCGGGGGTCAGCGGACCAGGGTCGCGCTCGCGCTCGCCCTCGGCAAGCGCGCCGACCTGCTCCTGCTCGACGAGCCGATGTCCGACCTCGACCCGCTCGCCCGCCACGAGCTGATGGGCGTCCTGATGGCCGAGGCCGCCGAACGCGGCACCACGATCCTGGTCTCCTCGCACATCCTGCCCGAACTCGACGGCGTCATGGACCACTTGCTGCTGGTGCAGGCGGGGCGGATCCGGCTGTCCGGCGACCCGGAGGAGATCCTCGACAGCCACCGGCTGCTCACCGGCATCGCCGAAGGTGCGGAACTGCCCGCCGGGACCACCGTGGAGCGCCGGGTCCGGGGCCGCCAGGTCACCGCCCTGTTGCACAGCGGCGAGCCGGTCGACGGACCGTGGGAGTCGGTCCGGCCGAGTCTGGAGGAGCTGCTGCTGGCCTACCTCCGCACCCCACTGCCCCCGCCCGCCGCCGACGCCGATCGCGAGGCCGCCGCATGAGCACCAGCACTTTGTCCGGGCACGCGACACCTCCCCGCCCGGCCGCCGCCCCGTCGGCCGCGAACGGCGGCTCCGCCCCGGCCCGCAGGCGCGGACCGAGCGGGGTGCTGTGGCTGGTCCTGCACCAGAACCGGGCCGCGATCCGGTCGGTGGCGATCCTGCTCGTCCTCGTCTCCGCCGTCCTGATCGCCATGCACGTCCTGATCCAGGACCGGATCGGGGTCATGCAGCAGACCTCCTGCGTCACCCCGTCCTCCTGGGACCGGATCGAGTGCCGGATCCAGTTCGGCCGGGTCGAGCTGCTGACCCGGATGTTCACCGACGTCCTCCAGCCCGCCGTCACCGCCGTACCCGTTCTGGTCGGCATGTTCCTGGGCGGGCCGCTGCTCGCCCAGGAGTACGAACGCGGCACCGTCCGGCTGGCCCTGACGCAGTCGGTCAGCCCGCGCCGCTGGCTGCTGACCCGGCTCGCCGTCCCCGGTGCGACCGTCCTGGTGGCGACCGCCGTGCTGGCCGCGCTGACCAGCTGGGTGTGGTGGTCGGACATCTACCACGGCCCGGTGGCCTTCGACCCTCCCTTCCAGGGCTTCACCTACCCGGTGCTGGGGGTCGCCCCGGTCGCCTGGTCGGTGTTCGGCCTGGTCCTCGGTGTGCTGGTGGGGCAACTGCTGCGGCGCACCGTCGCCGCGGTGCTGGTCAGTGGGGTGGTGGTGGCGCTCGCGCAGGCCGTGACGGTCGCCTGGCGGCCGTTCTTCTGGCCGCTGGTCGAGGAGGAGCAGCCCTACAACAACACGTTGGGCGGCTTCGTCCAGCCCGGCGGCTCCTGGCTGGTGGAGCGCGGCGTGGTGCTGGCGGACGGCACCCGGCTGATGAACGAGAAGTGCTACGAGTCCGCCGAGGTCTGCCAGGAGGCACCGACCTCCTGGGGCCAGTACCACCCGGTCTCCCACTTCGTGCCGATCCAGCTGGTCGAAGCCGGTCTGCTGCTGGTGCTCACCGCCCTGGTGGTGGCCGTCGTGCTCCGCCGGCTCACCCGTGCCGGGGTCTGAACGGTCCGGCCCGGCGCCGTCCGATTACGGTCTTCTGCCCGCGCGCCCGGCGCAGCAGACTGGGACGGCGTCACGGCCGCTTGCGGTCTCCCCCGTCCCAGAAGGAGAACTGCGCAGCATGAGCGGAACGACAGCAGGCACCGGTGCGGACGCGGCGGACGAAGCAGCCGGTGCGACCGGTGTGACCAGTGCGGACGAGGCGACCGGAACGGCCGGTGCGACCGGTGCGGCCGGTGCGACCGTGAGGATCGCCGTCATCGGCGGCGGCCCCGCCGGCCTCACCCTCGCCCGGATCCTCCAGGTCCACGGCATCACCGCCACCGTCTACGAGCGCGAGCCCGACCGGGACGTCCGCGGCCAGGGCGGGACGCTCGACCTGCACGGCGACACCGGCCGGCGCGCCGTCCAGGAGGCGCGCCTGACCGAGGAGTTCTGGGCGAAGGCCAGGCCCGAGGGAGCGGAGTTCCGCATCGTCGACAAGCACGGTGCCGCCCCGAGCGGGTTCGGCGCCGGGCCCGCTCCCGACGCCGCCGGCGCGTCGGGCCCTCACGGCGCCGTGGACGGGTCCGGTGCGCCCGGCGGGGCCGACGCGGGGGCGAGCCCCGAGATCGACCGGGGCGATCTGCGCGGACTGCTGCTGGACTCGCTCGCTCCCGGCACCGTCCGCTGGGGTCACCGTCTCGACCGGGCCGAGCCGCTCGGCGACGGCCGGCACCGCCTGCATTTCGACAACGGCGCCGTCGAGCTCTGCGACCTGCTGATCGGCGCCGAGGGCGCGCACTCCCGGGTCCGCCCGCAACTCACCCCGGTGGAGCCGCACTACACCGGCGTCAGCCTGGTGGAGCTGGGCATCCCCGACGCGGACCGGACCGCACCCGGGGCCGCCGCCGCGGTGGGCAACGGCACCCTGTTCGCCTTCCACGACAACAAGGGCCTGGTCCTCCAGCGCAACGGTGACGGCCGGATCCGTGTCTACGCCTTCTTCCGCAGCCCCGAGGACTGGCTGCGGGTGGCCGGCCTCTCCGCCCACGACCCGGCGGGCACCCGGGCCGCCGTCTCCCGCCACTTCGCCGACTGGGCGCCGGAGTTCCGGGACGCCCTGGCCGCCTGCGACGACAGCGTGCGGACCCAGCCGCTGGAGATGCTGCCGGTCGGCCTGCGCTGGTCGCGCCGGCCGGGCGTCACCCTGGTCGGGGACGCGGCGCACCTGATGTCCCCGTTCGCCGGGCAGGGCGTCAACCTCGCGATGTGGGACGCCGCCGAACTCGCGCTGGCGGTGGCCCCCGTGCTGGCGCCGCCGGCCTGCTGGGAGCCCTCGACCGCGGCGGACCTCGAAGCCGCCGTCGAGGGCTACGAGAAGGCGATGTTCGAACGGGGCGCGTTCTGGGCCGGCATCTCCGCGTTCAACCACGACCGGGTGCTTGCCCCGGACGGCCACGAGAACCTGCACCTCATGGCCGGGCCGCCCGGTGCTCCGGACGATGACGGTGCTCCGGGTGGTGACGCCGCTCCGGGTGGTGCTCCGGCCGAGGCGTAGAGCCCGGGGCCGGAGCCGGGCGGGGCCGGGTGCCCGGGCGGTCTCGCCCGGGCTCGTGCTTCCTGCCCGTGGTCCTGCCCGCGCCCCGGCTCAGGGCCCGGTGCAGCCGCAGGACCGCCGGACCACCATCCGGGCCGGGAACATCCGGGCCCCGGCGGTGGGCGTCGGCTCCCCGTCGGCGCGCACACCGAGCACCAGGTCGACGGCGGCGCGCGCCATCTCCTCCTGCGCGGTGGCCACGCTGGTCAGCGGCGGGCCGGCGATCACGGCCTCCGCGATGTCGTCGAATCCGGCCACCGCGAGGTCCTCCGGGACCCGCAGGCCGAGGTCGTCGGCGGCCCGCAACAGGCCGATCGCCTGGTCGTCGGTCGCGCAGAACACGGCCGTCGGCCGGTCGGCGCGCGCCAGCAGGACGAGCGCCTCCCGGTGCGCGCGGACGCGGTCGAAGGGCGCGACGACCAGTCGCCCCTCGGTGGCGAGTCCGGCCTCGGTGAGCGCGGCGGCCCAGCCGGCGGTGCGGACGGTGACCGGGTCGCTCGGGCTGAGCGAGAAGGTGCCGCCGAAGCAGTGCACGGTGGCGTGGCCGTGTCCGAGCAGATGGCCGACGACCTCCCGCGCCCCGCCCTCGTCGTCCGCGACGACCGCGATCCCGTGCTCGGTCTCGGCGCGGTGGTGCAGCAGCACGACCGGCGTTCCGTCCGGGGCGTCCGCCCGGGCGACGCCGGGGGCGGACGGGTCCTGGGTGACCAGGATCAGGCCGTCCACCTGCATGCCCAGGAAGGCGCGGATGTAGTGGGCCTCGCGCTCGTCGGCGTAGTCGGAGTTGCCGATCAGCACCAGCTTTCCGCGCTCGGCGGCGGCCCGCTCCACGGTGTGCGCGAGTTCGGCGAAGAAGGGCTGCCGGGCGTCCGGGACGACCATGCCGATCAGGTCGGTCCGCCGCCGCGCCATGGCCTGCGCGACGCGGTTCGGCCGGTACCCCAGCTCCTCGACGGCGGCGAGCACCCGGGCCCGGGTCGCGGCCGCCACCGGCCGGGGTCCGTTGTTGATCACATAACTCACGACCGCCGTCGACGTCCCCGCCGTCCTCGCCACGTCGTCCCGCGTCACCCTTGCCATGCCCGCGAGCCTACACACCGGTACCGACGGGCCCGGCCGTCGTTCCACCGGCCGGACGCCGCGTCGAACACCGTGCGGGGCACCGTCAGTACATCTGGTCGGCGGTGACGTCCGCGGAGCGGCGCAGGGCCCGCTCGGCCGGTTCGCCGCGCAGGGCGAGCAGGGTGAGCGTCAGCGCGTCCACCACCGTCAGATGGGCGATCCGGCTGGCGGTGGTCTCCAGCCCGAAGACCAGGTCCTGGCCGCCGGCGACCAGGGTGTGGGTGGCGGCCTCGCCGAGCGGGGAGCGGGCGTAGCTGGTGACGGCCACCACCGCGGCGCCGTTGTCGCGGGCGTGGCGGGCGGCGTCGACCACGGTGCGGGTCGCCCCGGTGTGGCTGACCGCCAGGCAGGCGGAGGCGGACGTCAGCTGTGCGGCGGCCAGTTGCGCCGTGCTCGGGTCGGCGGGGGCGTCGGTGCGCAGGCCCAGGGCGCGCAGCCGGTAGGCGGCGTCCAGCACGACCGCGCCGGAGAGCCCCTCGCCGAGGAGGAGGACGTGGTCGGCGGCGTCCAGCGCCCCGGCCGCCGCCCGCAGTCCGTCGACGGCGAGCGTGGTGGTGATCCCGTCGAGCGCCTCCCGGGCGGCGCGGACGGTGTCGGAGAGGGCGCGGGCGGCCGGGTCCCGGGTGTCGGACGCGTCCGGGGCCGGGGCCGGGGCCTGGCGGACGGCCGCGATCTTCAGCTCCTGGTAGCCGCGGAAGCCGAGCCGCTGGCAGGCGCGGACCACCGAGGACGGCGCCGTCCCGGCGAGTTCGGCGACATCGCTCACGCTGAGGCCGACCAGATCGGCGCCCCGGGCGAGGACCACCCGGGCGACCCGCTCCTCGCTGCCGCGCAGCTCGCCCAGCCGGGCCCGGACGTGGGCGGCCAGCTGGGACTCCAGCGGAGAAAATTCGGAATGCTCTTCCATGGATCCAGTGTAACGTGGAACAGAATTCCGGGGGTCGGTGCTCCACCGGCCCGCCGATCCGTCGTTGTGCTGTTCTGCTGTTCTGCCGTTCCGCTGTTCTGCCGTTCCGCTGTGCCGCTGTTCGTTCTGCTGTTCCGTCGTTCTGCTGTTCCGTCCTCCGGAAGGGAGCTCCGCCATGGCAGCCGCCGCCGTTCCCGCGGCCGTTCTGACCGCCGCCGTCCTGCACGCGGTGTGGAACGGGCTGGCGCACCGGATCCCGGACAAGCTGGTCGGCTTCACCCTGATCAACCTCGCGTACACCGCGTGCGCGGTGGTCCTGGTGCTGCTGAACCCGTTCCCGGCTGCGGCCGCCTGGCCGTACCTGCTGGCCTCCGTGGCGATGCAGGTGGTGTCCCAGCTGCTGCTCCTGCGCGCCTACCAGCTGGGGGACTTCGGGCAGATGTACCCGATCGCGCGCGGTTCGGCGCCCCTGCTGGTGGCCGTGCTGTCGGTGGCGCTCCTCGGCGAGTCGCCCGGGGCCGGGGAACTGCTCGGGGTGGCCGTCATCTCCTGCGGCCTGGTCGGGCTGGCCTTCGCCAAGGGGATCCCGGGCCGGGCCCAGCTGCCCGCGCTCGCGGCGGCGCTCGGGACCGGGGTGATGATCGCTGCCTACACCGTGTCCGACGGCGGCGGCGTCCGGCACGCGGGGACGGTCGGCGGCTACGTCGCCTGGCTGTTCCTGCTCCAGGGGCCGGTCCTGGCGCTGATCGCCCTGGCGAGGCGCGGGCCGCGGCTGCTGGCCGGGGCGGGCCCGGCGGTGCCGTTCGGGCTGCTCGGCGGTGTGCTCTCGCTGACCGCCTACGGGCTGGTGGTGTGGGCGCAGTCCCGGGGGGACCTCGCCACCGTCGCGGCGCTGCGCGAAACGAGCATCGTGATCGCCGCGCTGATCGCCGCCGTGGTCTTCCGGGAGCGTCTCGGGCGGCTGCGGATGGCGGCGAGCGCGGCCGTGCTGGCCGGGATAGCCGTCCTGGAACTGGCCCGCCCCTGAGGCCGGTTCCAGGACGTCGGGGGCGCGCCCCCGGGGTTCAGGGGACGATGACGGTCAGCGAGGTGTCCGTCGTCGTGAAGCCCAGGTCCGTGTAGAGCTGCCGGGCGCGGTTGCCCTCGGTCACGGCCAGTCCGATCTCCTCGCCGCCGGCGGCGGCGACCGCGGCGACGACCCGGCGCAGCAGGTCGCGGCCGAGCCCGGGGTAGCCGTGCGCCGGGTCGCGGAACACATGGGCGATCCAGGGCAGGCCGTCCCGATCGGTGAGGACGGCGCCCGCCACCACCCGGTCGGTGCCGTCCACGACCAGGGAGCTGGAGGGCAGCACGGGGCCTATGACCTGCCCGGAGAGCAGCTCGGCGAGGCGCTGCACCGCGACCCGCTCGTCCTGGCCCTCGTCCGTGCGGTGGTCGGGGTGACCGGGGCCGAAGGCCGCCCGGGAGGCGGACACGAGCGCCTCGGGCCCGCGGTCGCAGGGAACAGCGCGGAGCCCGTTCCGGAGCGGGGTGTCCGCCCAGCCCGCCCAGCCTCCGGGCGGGGGAGTGTCGGTGAGGTTCCGGAGCATCGTGTGGCCGTGGCGCAGCACGGCGGCCCCCCGGCGCACCAGCTCCTCCCCGAGCCGGACCGGGCCGGACACCACCCAGCCCGCCAGTTCCGTCTGCACGAAGGCCACCAGGGCGGCCGGATCGGCCCCCGGATCGACCGCCTCCAGCCGGTCCGCCCAGGGGCGGCCCTCCCGTTCGCCCCGCTCGAACCGCACCACGGCGACCCCGTCGGCCCCGTACCCGTACTGCCAGTCGCTCCCCGTCTGCGCCACGCCGTTCCGTCCGATCCTCGCGCGTCGGCCCACCCCTCGGTACGCCCTGTCGTTCGCCATGCTCGGTGAACGATCCGTCGGGATCAACCGACTTCGGGTCAACCGGCCGAACCCGGTGGTGGATCGGGCCGATCGGGGTGGTGGACCGGACCCCCGGCTGCGCGGTCGCCTGCAGCGTCGGTGGCGGGACCGTCGGTGGCGGGGCTGTCGGTGGTGGGGCCTATCGTCTCCCGCCATGAGCGTCCCCGAGGTCGTCCCGATCCTCCACGAGCCCGGCTACCGCACCGACACCATCGGCCGCTGCCGGGGCGGCCAGTTCTTCGCCTCCGTCTGCTACGCCAGTCCCGAGGGGTCCTCCGGTCCCGACGGCGGGGCGTGGTACGCGGTGCTGCACCGGTTCGACGAGAGCGGGAGACACCTCGGCTCGCGGATCGAGACCGTACCGGAGGAGTCCGGGAGCGCGGCTCCGAAGGCGGTCGAGGACGTGCTGCGGGAGTGGCTGGACGCGCTGCCGGAGCGGGAGTTCGCGGACATCGCCGTCGCGCCCTTCACGGTGCTGGTCGACGGCTGCCGCTTCGGCCTGGTCGTCGAGCGGCACCACGAGGACGCGACAGAGGACGACTGGGCCGAGTTCTACCCCGACCGTCTCGGCTTCCACGCCCCCTGGGACGGCGAGTACGACACCTGAGCCCGCCGCCCCGGCCCGGTCCGGCCGGCTCAGTCCGCGATCACCGCCGCGCGGACGCAGAGCACGTCCGGCAGGTGGGCGAGCACCGGTGACCAGTGGGCGCCCTCGTCGGCGCTGGCGTGGACCTCGCCGGTCCGGGTGCCGAAGTAGATGCC
Organism: Kitasatospora sp. NPDC089913; assembly: GCF_044748625.1. Taxonomy (NCBI): domain Bacteria; kingdom Bacillati; phylum Actinomycetota; class Actinomycetes; order Kitasatosporales; family Streptomycetaceae; genus Kitasatospora; species Kitasatospora sp. NPDC089913. Next base: position 889,746 of record NZ_JBIVGI010000001.1, read on the forward strand.
GGCCGGTGCGAGGTCGTCGGTGCGCAGCGCGTCCCGCAGGACGACGCCGTAGTGGTCCTCGCCGGGCAAACCCTCGGCGAGCGCCTGCCAGCTGTCGCCGGCGTCGTCGGTGCGGAACACCCGGCAGCGGCGGCCCGGCGGAATCCGGTCGTCGGCGCCGCCGAGCGGGAACACGTACGCGGTGTCGGCACGGTGCGGGTGGGCGGCGATCGCGAAGCCGAAGTCGGCGGGCAGGCCGTCGGCGATCGAACGCCAGCTCGCGCCGCCGTCGTCGCTGCGGTAGACGCCGCCGTGGTTCTGGAGGTAGAGCCGGTCTGGGTTCACGGCGTCCCGGGCGATCTTGTGCACGCACTGGCCGAACTCGGGGTACTGGTTCTCCTCCGGCAGGAACTCGGCCCGCAGACCGGTGTTGGAGGGCTCCCAGCTGCCGCCGCCGTCCTTGCTGCGGTAGACGCCGCCGCTGGAGACGGCGACCAGCAGCCGCTCCGGGTCGCGCGGGTCGCAGAGCACGGTGTGCAGTCCCTGGCCCCCGTAGCCGGCTCCCCACTCGGTGCGCTGCGGGTGGTCCCACAGCGACTCGATCAGGGTGAAGGTCTCGCCGCCGTCCGTGGAGCGGAACAGCGCGGCGGGTTCGGTGCCCGCGTAGACCACGCCCGGGGCCTCGGGCCCGGCCGGCTGGAGCTGCCAGACCCGGGTCAGCGAGGCACCCGTGTGCTCGGGGAAGCGGATGGCCGGCGTGGACGGCTCGAACCAGCTCTCGCCGAGGTCGTCCGAGCGCCACACCGACGGGCCCCAGTGGCTGCTGTCGGCGCCCACCAGCAGCCTGGTCCGGTCCCCGCGGCGGTCGACGGCGACGGAGTAGATCGCGTTCATCCGGAAATGCGGCCCGCTGAACTCCCAGTGCACCCGGTCACGACTGCGCCCGAGGAAGAGACCCTTCTCGGTCCCGACGGCCAACAGCACCTCGGTCATTGCGACACACCACCCGGTCGGCGAAACGGCCCCCGCGGACACCCCTCCCGGGCCAGTGTCCCGCCGTCGGGGGCCCGCCACATCTCGCCGCGCCGGGGCGGACCGCGGCCCGGGCACCGCCCCGCCCCCGGTCGACCCGCGCGATGCCGTCCCCCGGCGCACTACGGCGGCACGGTGGCCCGACGGCGCGGCGCCCGGGCACCGCGCCGTCGGCCTCGTCGGCCGCGCCGTCAGCCCCGGCAGCCCTCGAGCAGCCGCAGCCAGACCTCGCTGATCGTCGGATAGGCGGGCACCGCGTGCCACAGCCGGTCGATGGGCACCTCGCCGACCACCGCGATCGTCGCCGAGTGCAGCAGTTCGGAGACGCCGGGGCCGACGAAGGTCGCGCCGACCAGCACCTCCCGGTCCAGGTCGAACACGACCCGGGCCCGGCCCCGGTAGTCGTCGCCGTAGAGCGAGGCCCCGGCGACCGCGCCGAGGTCGTGGTCGATCGCCTTGACCCGCAGCCCGGCCCGTTCGGCGGCGTCCAGGGTCAGGCCGACGGCGGCGACCTCCGGCTGGGTGAAGACCACCTGGGGCGCTCCGGCGCTGTCCGCGGACGCGGCGTGCGCGCCCCAGCGCTTGGTGTCCAACGGGCGCGCCTGGGCGCGGGCGACGATCGCCGCGCCGGTGATCCGAGCCTGGTACTTGCCCTGGTGGGTGAGCAGTGCCCGGTGGTTGACGTCCCCGGCGGCGTACAGCCAGGTGCCGTCGACGCCGAGCACCGTGCAGCTGTCGTCCACGTCGAGCCAGTCGCCGGGGTGCAGGCCGACCTGCTCCAGACCGACGTCCGCCGTGCGCGGAGCCCGCCCGGTGGCGTAGAGCACCTCGTCCACGGTCAGCCGCCCGCCGTCGCCCAGGGTGAGCGTGACCTCGGACGGTCCCTCCGCGGCGCTCGCCCCGTCCACCGGCCGCCGCTCCAGCGCGGTCACCTCCGTCCCGAACCGGAGGTCCACCCCGAGGTCCCGCAGACCGTCCGCGACCAGCTCACCGGCGAACGGCTCGGTCCGGGGCAGCAGCGCGGAGCCGCGGACCAGCAGTACCACCTCCGAGCCGAGCGCCCGCCAGGCGGTGGCGAGTTCCACGCCGACCACCCCGCCGCCCACCACGGCCAGCCGCCCGGGGACGGCGGGCGCGCCGGTCGCCTCGCGGTTGGTCCACGGCCGGGCGTCGGCCAGTCCGGTCACGTCGCGCGGCAGCACGGGGCGGCTCCCGGTGCAGATCGCGACGGCGTGCCGGGCCACCAGCAGCCGCTCGCCGCCGTCCTCCGACTCGACCGTCACCTGCCGGTCGCCGGCCAGCCGGCCGTGGCCCCGGGCCAGCTCGATACCGGTGTCGCGGAGCCACCGCACCTGGCCGTCGTCCTGCCAGTGCGAGGCGAACGAGTCGCGCCGGGCGAGCACCGCGGCCGCGTCCAGCGCACCGTCGCCGACCGCCTCCCGGGAACCGGCCACCGCGCGGGCGTCGCCGAGCGCGGCCACCGGGCGCAGCAGTGCCTTGCTCGGCATGCAGGCCCAGTACGAGCACTCGCCGCCGACCAGTTCGCTCTCCACGATCACCGTGCGCAGCCCGGCGGCGGCCGTCCGGTCGGCGACGTTCTCGCCGGTGGGGCCCGCGCCGATCACGATGACGTCGAACTCCTCGGGGGCGGGGGACTGGGGGGAGGTCATGCGTGCTCCTCGCTGTTCTGGACCGGTGCTGTCGAGCGGTGATGCTGTTGCACTGTGGTGCCGTGGTGCCGTGCCCATCCTGCGCCGACCCGGCCGCCCCGCGCAGCCGAACACGCGGGCGAGGCGCCGGTCCGGACAACCCCTTCACACGCCGGTGGCCGCCGCGTGCACATGCCGGTGGCCGCCGTGCCGCACCGAGGTGCGGAGCGGCGGCCACCGGGTGCCGGTGCGCGGACTACCCGAGCTCCGCCAATTCGGCGAGCGCCGCCGCCGTTTCGGCCGGCCGGGAGAACATCGGCCAGTGCCCGGTCAGCACCTCGCGCAGCTCCCACTCGGGCCCGCCGAGCGCGGCGAAGTACGGGTGCCCGGCGGCGATCAGCTCCCGGACCTGTGCCAGCGGCATCGAGCAGGAGACCAGGCCCTTCGGCAGCTTGTCCGCCCCGCCGGTCAGCCGCAGCGGCTCGTGCAGCGTCCCGACCGGCTGGGCCGTCGCCCGCTCGCGGAACCGTGCCAGCCCGGCCTCGTCGATCCCCTCCACGGAGGCGCCGTCGGAGGCCAGCAGCTCCCAGGTCGGCAGTGGCAGCCATCGGCCGTCCACCAGTGTGGCCTCCAGCGCGGCGCGGTAGTCCGGTTCCCAGAGGTCCGCGAGCGCGACCCCGTCCGCGATCGGGCCGGAGTCGACGTAGACCACCCGGCGGATCCGCTCCGGCACGCGGTCGGCCGCGCCGGACACGGCGACGGTGCCGCCGCTGTGCGCCACCAGGACCACGTCCCTGAGGTCCTCGCGGACCAACAGCTCGGTGAGGTCGGCGACCTGGGCCTCCGTACCGGTGTCCGGCCCTGCCTCGCCGGCCCGTTCGGCGAGCCCGGGCAGGGTCACCGCGTGCACGGTGTGGCCGGCGGCGCGCAGGGGTTCGGCCACCGCGTCCCAGGCCCAGCCGCCGAGCCAGAAACCGGGGACGAGTACGAAGGTGCTCATGATGGGACGGTCCTCTCGTGGAATGCCTGTGGTGGGCCCGGGCCCGGTGCTGACCGCCGGCCGGGCCGCCCGCCGTCACACCGACCCTAGAATGGCAACCGGACAGAACTCGACCGGATTTGCGACCGGTTCGGCTGTCCGGCCGCCCGTGTCCCCGCCGGCCGCGTGGCCCTCGGCCGACCCCCGACCGGCCGACCCCCGACCACCGTCGACCCCCGGCCGCTCACCGGCCGACCGTCGGCCCGGCCGGTCGGCAGAACAGGAGCGGAGCACCGTGGAACACCCGGTCAGCCGTATCCTCGCCCTCCTCGAACTGCTCCAGGCCCGCCCCGGGCTCACCGGTGCCGAACTCGCCGAGCGGCTGGAGGTCGACGCCCGCACCGTGCGCCGCTACGCGTCCCGGCTCGCCGAACTCGGCATCCCCGTCCGGGCCGAGCGCGGCCGCTACGGCGGGTACCGGCTGCTGCCCGGCTACCGGCTGCCACCGCTGATGCTCACCGGGGACGAGGCCGCCTCGGTGGTGCTCGGGCTGCTGGCCGGCCGCCGGTCCGGGCTGTCGGTGGGGGAGCAGGCCGGGGAGTCGGCGCTCGCCAAGATCCAGCGGGTGCTGCCGCCCGCGCTGCGGGACCAGGTCGCGGCCGTAGAGCAGACACTCGGACTGACCGCCGCGCCCGCCTCCGGCCCCAGCCCGGCCGCCTCGGCGTTGTTCACGCTCGCCGAGGCCGCGCGTCGGAGCCGCCGGGTCCGGCTCGACTACCGGGACCGCACCGGTGCGCCGAGCGAGCGCGAGTTCGATCCGTACGGGCTGGTCTTCCACTCCGGCCGCTGGTACACCACGGGGCTGGACCACCTCAGCGGCGAGCAGCGCACCTTCCGGCTGGACCGGATCCGCTCGGTGCGGCCGGGCACGGCCGGCTTCGAACCGCCCGCGGACGTCGACCCGGTGCGGCGGGTCCTGGAATCGCTCGCCTCGGTGCCGTGGCAGCACGAGATCGAGGTCGTCCTGACCATCGGCCTGGACGAGGCCCGCCACCGCGTCCCGCCGACCGTCGGCACGGTCACCGCGACCGAGGACGGCAGGGTGCTGCTCCGCGCCCGGGCGGAGCGCCTCGACGGCATGGCCGTCCTGCTCGCCGGCCTCGGTCGGCCCTTCACCGTCCGCCGCCCCGCCGCCCTGCGCGACGAGGTTCGCGCGCTGGCCGCCCGCCTCGCCGGCTGGGCGGAGCAGGGACCGGCCGAAGGCGCACCGGCCGAGGGCTGAGCGGCCCCGAACGCGCACCGGTCCGCCCGTGGATCGGTCCGCCCGCGTACCGGTCCGCCCGCGTACCGGTCCGCCGAAAGACGCGACGGCGGGCTCCGGGGCGGACCAGCCGCCCCGGAGCCCGCCGCAGGGGCGACCGGCCGTCAGGCCTTCGGCGCGCCGTTCTGCTCCGACGCCACCTGCCGCTTGACCTCGTCCATGTCCAGCTTCCTGGCCTGACCGATCAGATCCTCGAACACCGGCTCGGGCAGCGCCCCGGCCTGGGAGAAGACGAGCACGCCCTCCCGGATGATCGCCAGCGTGGGGATCGACTGGATCCCGAACGCAGCGGCGAGTTCCTGCTGCGCCTCGGTGTCGACCTTGGCGAACACGAGGTCCTGGTGACGCTCGGCGGCCTTCTCGAAGACCGGCGCGAACTGCCGGCACGGGCCGCACCAGGCCGCCCAGAAGTCGATCAGGACGAAATCCTTGCCGCCCTCACCAGGGACGATCTCGTCGAAGTTCTCCTTGGTCAGCTCGACCGTGCTGCTCATCTCGCGATTCCTGCCCTTCCGGTGGTGGCGGTCAAGGCCATCTGCCCCCCCACAACGGCTGCTGTTCGCGCGCTATTCCGCGGACCCTACCGCGCGATCCGTCGAGCAGAATCCGGCCCCCGTCCGTACCGGAGGGTGTCAGGCACCGACGTGCCCACCCACCGACCGGGGAGCGGTCACCATGCGCAGCACCCGCCGTACCCGTCCCGAAGGCCCGACCGGTTCCGTTCGCGGGACCGGGCGCCTCGCCGTGCTCGCCGCCGCCGGGCTGGCCGCCGCCGCCCTCGTCGCGGGCTGCGGCTCGTCCGCCTCCTCCGGCGGCTCGCCGCCGACCAACCCGCCCGCCTCCTCCTCGGCACCCTCCGTGCCGGGCACGTCCGCCGCCACCCTGCGGACCACCACCGACGCCCGGCTCGGCACCGTCGTCACCGACAGCGCGGGTTTCACCCTCTACCGTTTCGACAAGGACAGCACCACACCGCCGACCGCGACCTGCAACGGCGACTGCGCCACCCTCTGGCCCCCGGCCGCGGCCCCCGCCGACGGCACCGCGGTCACCACCGGCGGCATCGACGCGAAACTCGTCGGCACCGTCACCCGGGCCGACGGCAGCAAGCAGCTCACCCTCGCCGGCCGGCCGCTCTACCGCTACGCCCCCGACCGGAACCCCGGAGACACCAAGGGCCAGGGCGTCCAGGGCGTCTGGTTCGCGGTGACCCCCGCCGGCGACCGGGCCGCCGCCACCTCGGGCGGCTCCGGTTACTGAGCCCGACGGGCCGCCGCCCGTACTCGACCCGGAGGCACGGGTGCGCAAGGATGTGATGGTGACCGAGGAGCCTCCCGGTGGCGGCCGCCCGGCCGCGCGGAGCGCGCCGGCACCGGACGAGGAGCTGATGCGCGCCCTCTACCGCGAGCACGCCGGGCCCCTGCTGGGTTTCGTGCTCCACCTCGTCGCCGGGGACCGCCAACGCGCCGAGGACGTCGTGCAGGAGACCCTGCTGAGGGCCTGGCGCAACCTCCACCGGCTCGACCCGGCTGCCGCGTCGCTGCGCCCCTGGCTGGCCACCGTCGCCCGCCGGATCGTCATCGACGGACACCGCGCCGCGCTCGCCCGGCCGCGCGAAGTGGACCCGGCACCGCTGGAGTTGCTGCCCGCCGCGGACGAACTCGACCGCGCACTACGGATGATGACGGTGGCCGATGCCCTCGGCGACCTCTCGCCCGCGCACCGGGAGGTCGTCGTGGAAACCTACTTCAAGGGCCTGACCGCGGGCGAGGCCGCCGCCGAACTCGGCATCCCCGCAGGCACCGTGCGCTCGCGGCTGTACTACGCGCTGCGGGCGCTCAGGCTCGCCCTGGAGGAACGGGGCGTGACACCGTGACACCGCACGAGCCCGGCCCCGACCCGTCCGTGCACCTCGACGTCGCCGGCTACGTCCTCGGCGTACTGGACCCGGCCGAACGTGCCGCCTTCGACGCCCATCTGGCCGCCGGCTGCCCCCGGTGCGCCCGGGAACTGGCCGAACTGACCCCCGTCGGAACCCTGCTGGCCGAGTACGCGGCCGACGGGGACCCGGCCGACCCCCTGCCGAGTCCGGACCCGGCGCTGCTCGACCGGCTGGTCGCCGAGGCCGGGGCGGTCCGCCGCCGGGGCCGGGTCCGGCGGCTGGCGCTGGTCGTCGCGGCCGCCGCCGTGGCACTGGCCGGACCGGCCGTGACCGCCGCCGTCATCACCGCCGACTCCCCGCCCGCGGTGGTCGCCACGGCCGCGGCCCACCGCTTCACCGGGACGGACCCCGCGACCGGGGCCCGGGCCGTCGTCGGCGTCGACGCCGCACCCTGGGGCAGCCGGGTCACCCTCGAACTCTCCGGCGTCCCCGGCCCGCTCACCTGCGACCTGGTCGCCGTCTCCCACGCGGGCGACCGGCAGACAGTGACCACCTGGAGCGTCCCCGCCACCGGCTACACCACCGCCGCCCTCCACACCACCGGCGGCACCGCCCTCCAGCCCACCACCATCGACCACTTCGAGATCCGCACCCTCGACACCGACACCCTCCTCCTCACCGTCCCCACCCACACCCCCTGACCCCCACCACCACCCGAAGCCCCGCCCGCACCGCCCCCGCCCGACGTGACCAGGGGCACGGAAAGTCGACAAGGCCGACTCCCTGCGCGGGCCGGCTCTTCCTGGCCGCCCCAGGCCTCCGGCCCGCTGCCCGCAGGGAACCGACGAGCCCGACCGACTTCCCAAACCCGCCGCTCTGCCCGGCGTGACTCGGTGCGACGGTTGGCGCGGCGCGCGGGAAGTCGATCGAGTCGACTTCCCGCACTGCTCACGGCTCCCGCTGGGTGTCTCGGCCCGCCTGTTGTGGGAAGTCGACGCTGCCGACTTCCTGTGCCCCTCGCAGCCCCCACTTGGAGGAGCCAACACAAGGCTCGAACGCGCCGATAGGTGATCACGCAGCAGGCCGGCTTGAGGAAGGCCTCGTGGATGTCGTCGCGGATGTCCCAGCGGATCCGCAGGCGCCGAAAGCCGTGGACCCAGGGCTCCGAGCCCGGAGCCGTGCGGCACACCGCGGCGGGCGATGACCGGTTTGATGCCCCGCTTCCAGAGCAGACGGCGGTACTTGTCGAAGTCGTAGCCGCGATCGGCGAACAGCCGCTTCGTCCGATGGCGCGGCCGACCGGTCTTCCCGCGGATGCGAGGGATCGCGTCCAGGAGCGGCAGCAGCTGGGTGACGTCATGACGGTTGCCGCCGGTCAGTGTGATGGCCAGTGGCGTGCCCCGGCCATCCGTGATCACGTGGTGCTTCGAGCCCGGCCTCGCGCGGTCGACCGGGCTCGGTCCCGTTCTGGGCCACCGAGACGGGCCTGGTGGTGCGAGCCGTCGATCACCGCCCGCGACCGGTCCAGCCCGCCGGCACGGTGCAGCTCGGTCAGCAGCACCTGGTGAAGCCGGTCCCACACCCCGGCCTCGTGCCGGTCCCGCAGGCGGCGCCAGCAGGTCATACCCGAGCCGAAGCCGAGCTCCTGCGGCAACCACTCCCACTGGATCCCCGTGTGCAGCACGAACAGGATCCCCTGCAAGCAGCCCCGGTCGTCCGACGGCGGACGACCGATCCTCCGAAGCTGCTGCCGCCGCCCTGCTCGGCGTCGGGCGGGGCGGTCGTTGGCAGGGCGCGCAGGAAGTCGGCGGTGTCGACTTCCTACGCGCGCCCGATGCTTCCCGTCGGCCTCAGCGCTTCGGCCCGCTGCCCGTGAGAAGTCGACGAGGCTGCCTTCTCGGCCCACTCTTCGTCGGCGGCGCCTGAGTTCGCCGCCTTGTCCGGCGTGCGCCGAGGTCGTGGTCGGTGGGCGCAGGAAGTCGGTCGGGCCGACTTCCTGCGCTCGTTCTCCGCCGACGGTGTGTTTCGCTGCTCTGCTGACGTGGCTCGGGGTGATGGTTGGCGGCGCGCGCGAAGTCAACGGGGCCGACTTCTTGCGCTGCTCGCGGTTCCCGCTGAGCGCGCTCTGGCCGGCTCGTCGTGGGAAGCCGACTGGGCCGACTTCCCGCTCGGCCTCCCGATCGGCCCCGCGTGATTCCGCGCTCTGCTGGCGTGAGTCGAGGTGGTGGCTGACGTGGCGCAGGAAGTCAACGGGGCCGACTTCCTGCGCTGCTCTCGGCTCCCGCTCGGCGCTTCGGCCTGCTCGTTGTGGGCAGTCGATTCTTCCCGGCTTCCTGCGCATCCCGGCCCTTGACCCAGGGCTCCTGTTTCGGCGTAGGAAGTCGACGATGACGACTTCCTACGCCCGCTTTCGCCGGTGGCATACGGCTTCGTTCGGCGTGACTCGAGGTGGCGGTTGGTACGGCGCGGGAAGTCGAGCGTGTCGACGTCCTACGCCCGTTGCTCTGCCCGGCGCGGCTCGGGATGGTGGTTGGCGGGACGCGCGGGAAGTCGACCCGGCCGACTCCCACCGGGCGTGGTTCCGCCGTCCGGGGCGGAGTGGGAAGCGGAGTGGGAAGTCGATCCGGCCGACTTCCCACTCCGCGGGCTAACGGGTTGCCCGGGTGGCGAGGTGGGTGAGGGCGCGGGCGCAGCGGCGGGCGAAGAGGTGTTGGGCGAGGGGGAGGAGGGGGCCCGCGAGGCGGGCGTACCAGCGCTGGGGGCGGCTGAAGGCGTTCACGGTGAACCAGACCGCCCCGTCCGGTGCCAGTTCCACCACGAAGGTCTCCTCGCCCACCGCGAGGTGCCCCCGGCGGGTGCCGTACGTGAAGCCGTAGCGGTCGGGTTCGCCCTCGGCGGTGCTCCAGACGACCCGGCACGGGGCGCCGGCCCGCAGCGGGCCGATGCCGATGGCGCACTGCACCGCGACCCCGCGCGCGGCCCGCCCGGCGTCGGCGGTGATCCGGACACCGGCGGCCCGGTGCATCCGCCAGCCCAGCACGGCCGTCCCGGCGGCGTCGAGGGCGGCGCGGCCGTGGCCGATCAGGGCGCGGTGGCGGAGGTGGTTGTAGCCGGCCGGGAGCGGGGTGTCGAGGCGGGTGCTGGCGCCGACCTCGGGGTAGTTGAGGTCGCTGAGCGGTGCGTGGGCGTTCATCGAAGGGTCTCCTGCGGGATCGGCGGCATTGGCGGCATCGGCGGCGCCAGCGGCATCGGCGGGACCGGCCGGACCGGCGGCAGCGGGGCGAGGGCGAGGCGCCGCCAGGCGAGCAGCGAGCAGAGGGCGAAGCCGAGGGCGTTGCCGACGCCGTGGGTGGCTGCCATCCAGCCGAGGGTGGGATGGGGGATGCCGGAGGCCTCGCCGAGGGCCCACCAGAGGGCGAGCAGCATGGTGACGGCGAGGACGGTCGCCGAGACACCGAGCAGGACGGGCGTGCCGGTGCGCCGGGGGACGCGGCCCCGGTCCCCGGCCCGGGGTCGCAGGTCGCGCCAGGTGAGCAGGCCGACCAGCCACATGCCCGCGGTGAGGACGGCGGCGCCGACGAGTTCGGCCCAGTCCCCGACGAAGTAGCCGCCGAGCACCAGCAGGGTCCCGGTCGGGACGCTGAGCGCGGCCCACCGGGCGGCGGGGTGGTCGGGGACGGCGCGGCAGACGAGTCCGGCGACGAGGGCGGCGGTGAACCCGGCGTAGTGGAAGTGCGGGACGGTCAGGGCCAGGATGTCGAGGTCGAAGCCGAACAGCCGGTACCCGGCGCGCTCCGCGACCAGGGCCAGTCCGGCGACCGAGGGCATGGCCAGCGCGGTGAGCACGGCGATCTCGGGCGGGGCGAGGGAGCGGGTACGGGCCAGCCGGATCGGGGCGTGGGCGGCGACGGCGAGGGTGCCGAGGGCGTAGCAGGCGGCGGTGCCGGTGGCGAGCGGGCCCCGTGGCAGCCACAGTGACAGGGCACCGGGGACGGCGGCCAGCGGCCAGAGGCGGCGCAGCCGGACGAGTCCCGGTTCGTCGACGAGTGCGAGGCCGAGCGGGACGACCGCGCCCATGCCGAGCAGGACCAGCAGGTCGACCAGTTCGGCGGTTCCTCTGCCCATGGTGGCCCAGACCTCCTTGAACGCGTTCAAACTTCCCTTGCGCGCCGACTCTACGCGGGGGATTGAACGCGTTCAAGTTTCAGCCCGCAGGTAGTCGCCGCCACCTGCCCTGGTGTTCACGAGGGGCACGGAGCACCCTGGAGGAGTAGGCGGGGGACCGGACGAGGAGCGACCGCCGGAGGTGATCCGCCATGCAGACTCTTGTCGGTTGGCACATCGAGATGGAGTTCCACGAGCAGGGGCCGCGGACGGCCGCCGCCGCCCTGCTGCGACTGGGCGACGGATCGGAGCTGCGCGCGCACGGCTACACCAGCCGCCACCCGTCGGACCCGGAACAGCTCAGGGTCGGCGAGGAGATCGCCGCCGCACGGGCGCTCAACGACCTCGCCTCGCAGTTGCTCACCAAGGCCCACGGTGAGATCCAGCAGGTCAGCCCGATCCCGACCCACCCGCTGTCGTGACGCCGTCGGAAGGTGCCGCGGGCCCGGCCGCCCACCGGTCGCGCATCCCGCTGATCTGCCCGAGGTGCGGGAAGGAGCAGCGGGTGGTGCCCGGCGGGCCGGGCCGCGCGGTCAAGGTGGTGCACGCCGGGACCGGCCAGGAGGCGTGCGAGCCGGGAGACCTCGCCCGCGCCCCGGAGAACGGCACCGCCTGAACGGAGAGCGGCGCACCCCGGAGAACGGCACCGCCCGGGCGGCGACCGGCACGGCCCGAGCGGCGAACGGCACCGCCCGGGCGGGCAGGTCAGTTCGGGCAGTACGTCGTCGGCGCCTGCCACTCGGGCCCGATCAACCGCTGCTCCAGCTCGTTGAGCGTGATCCGGATCCCGATCGTGCCGGACAGCCCGAGCCGCATCCGGCTGCGGGCCAGGGCCACGAAGGCCGACAGGCCGTACTTGTTGATCAGCGACGCCCGGTAGCGGGCGGTGGCGTCCTCGTCGCAGACCGCCGCGCGGGCCGGGAGCTGGGCGCCGGTCGGGCGGCCGTGCGAGTCGCAGGGGCCGACCAGCACCTTGGGGTGGCGGCGGATCCGTTCGGCCTCGCCGGAGTGGGCGGGGGTCCAGATGCCGAGCGCCGTGCCGTCGGCCACGACCCAGCTCTGCGAGTGGACCTGGCGGCCGTCCTCGCCGTAGGAGGTGAGCAGGAGGTATCTGCTGTCGGCGAGCTGGTCGGTACGGTCGTGCACGGTGTCCTCCCTCTCCGGTCCGGCGGGCGGTCGCGGTCGTGGCGACCGGTGCTCCCGTGGCGCTCCACGGGGGCGTGCTGCTCGCAGGCGGTGCGGTGCTCCGCGGTGGGCCCGGCGGTCCGGCCGCCCGCGTACGACCCACGGGACAGCCTGGCACGGGTCCGGTCAAGGACCCCGGCCGGTCGGGCCACTCCATTGTCGTCCAGGGCGGCCGCCCTTTCGAGGGCTCGGGGTCGCCCGAAAGCGGTGCACGGGTGCGCTGCCGCGGGCGCGCGCCGGGCGCGCGCCGCCACGGAACCGCCGGTCCCGCGGCCGCTCCCGCAGCCGGGGACCGGAAGCGGTGCCGCTCGCTGACGACGACGAATCCCACCCGGACGGCCCAGACCCAGACCCAGACCCAGGCCTGGGCCCAGACCCAGGCCCAGGCCCAGGCCCAGGCCCGCGTACAGACGCAGGGCACAGGGCACAGGGCACAGGGCACAGGGCACAGGGCACAGGGCACGCCCCCGGAAACGGCGAGCGGCCCGCCCGGCGTCCTGAAGACACCGGACGGGCCGCTTCGCACCGTCGCGTTACTCCGCGAGGGTCAGTGCACCAGCACCGGCACCTCGTTGGCGTCCGCCGCACCCGCGCCCGAACCCTGGCCGGCGCCGCCGGCCTCGGGGCGACCGGCGTTCACCAGGACGAAGGCCAGCACGGCCGCGAGGGCCAGGATCCCGAAGGACCACCAGATCGCGGTCGAGAAGCCGTGCACCATGCCCCCGAACTGCACCGCCTTCGCGGCGGCCGGGCTGGTGGCCTCGCCCGCGTGGGCCGCCAGCCAGGTGGTGGTGGCGCTGGCCGCGATGGTGTTCAGCAGCGCGGTGCCGATGGCGCCGCCGACCTGCTGCGAGGTGTTGACCATGGCGGAGGCCACGCCCGCGTCGCGCGGCTGGACGCCGTGCGTGGCGAGGCTCATCGCCGGCATGAACGCGGTGCCCATGCCGAGGCCCATCAGGACCAGACCGGGCAGGATCAGCGCCGGGTAGGAGGTGTCCAGGTCGATCTGGGTCAGGATCAGCATGCCGACCGAGGCCAGCAGGAAGCCGGGCGCCATCAGGTACCGCGCCGGGACGCGGGTCATCAGGCGGGCGCCGATCTGGGTGGAGCCGGTGATCATGCCCGCCACCATCGGCAGGAAGGCCACGCCGGTCAGCACCGGGCTGTAGTCGAGCACGATCTGCAGGTAGTAGGTCAGGAAGAGGAAGAGACCGAACATGCCGATCACGGCCAGGCCCAGCGACAGGTAGACCCCGCCGCGGTTGCGGTCCAGCACGACGCGCAGCGGCAGCAGCGGCGCCTTGACCTTGCTCTCGACCAGGACGAACGCGGCCAGCAGCACGGCGGCGCCGACGAACAGGCCGATCGTCACGCCCGAGCTCCAGCCGTCCGACTCGGCGCGGGTGAAGCCGTAGACCAGCGCGACCAGACCGGTGGTGACCAGCAGCACGCCGGGCACGTCGAGCTTGTTGCGGTTGCGGCCCTCGGCGGGCTCGCGGATCACCATGACGGCGCCGACGGCGGCGACCACGGCGAACGGGATGTTGACGAAGAAGGTCCAGCGCCAGTTCATGTACTCGGTGAGCAGGCCGCCGAGGATCAGACCGATCGCGCCACCGCCACCGGCGATCGCGCCGTAGATGCCGAACGCCTTGGCGCGCTCCTTGGCCTCGGTGAACATGACCGCCAGCAGCGAGAGCGCGGCCGGGGCGAGCAGGGCGCCGAAGACACCCTGGAGGGCGCGGGCGCCGAGCAGCATCGCGGTGTTGGCGGCGGCGCCACCGAGCGCGGAGGCCAGCGCGAAGCCGGTCAGACCGACGATGAAGGTGCGCTTGCGCCCCCACAGGTCGGCCACGCGGCCGCCGAACAGCAGCAGCCCGCCGAAGGCCAGCGCGTACGCGGTGATCACCCACTGGCGGTTGCCGTCGGTGATGCCGAGGTCCTTCTGGGCGGACGGCAGCGCGATGTTCACGATGGTGGCGTCCAGGACGACCATCAGCTGCGCGAGGCCGATGAATATCAGGGCCTTCCAGCGCCTCGGATCAGGCTGAAGGGCGGGCAGGGCGTCGGTTTTTGACATGGCGGTACTCACTTCACGGTGCGAGGTGTGCGGAAGACGTGCGGTGCGGTGCAAGGGACAACGGGTTAAGGGGAGGAGAACAGCGGCGGACGTTCCGGACCGGTGGTCGCGTCAGTGGTCGCCGTGGAAGTCCTCGAAGGTCGCGGCCCGGCCGGGCAGTGTCGAGCGGGCGGGAGCCCGCATGCCGTCCAGGAACAGTTGCAGGTGCCGGTGGACGAATCCCTCCAGGATGTGGCACGACGTGCCCGGCAGCGGGCGGGTCAGCTGGCTGAGCGCGATGAACAGGTCACCGTGGGCGACGTCCGGACGGATCTCGCCCGCCGCCTTCGCCCGGTCCAGCAGATCGCCGACGACCAGCATCAGGCGCTCGCGTGCCTCCGCCAGGTCCGGATCGTTCAGGTCGACCTGGTTGGTGAGCATCGGGCAGAGCGCGCCGACCTTCTCGTCGACCGTCTCGTGGGCGAACCGCTCCAGGGCGTCGAACGGGCCGGCGGCCTCGGCGGCGGCCCGCTCGGCGATCGCCACAATGCGGTTCTTGACGAGCAGTGCCACCTCGCGGATCAGTGCCGCCCTGGTGGGGAAGTTCCGGTAGAGCGTAGCGTTTCCGACGCCCGCCCGCTTCGCAATTTCGTCCAGCGGCGCCTCGGCGCCGTGCTGGACGAACGCGTCCCGGGCCGCCAGCACGATCCGCTCACGGTTGCGGCTGGCGTCCGCACGCAGTCGGGGCGTGCGGGCCGGTTCCGTGGTCGGGGTCGGCCGGACGGCGGCGGTGCTCACGGCTCTGCTCCTCCCGAAGCATACAAGTTCCGGGGAGAAACTCCCCGCTTAGTCCTACGAAGGGCTAAACGGGGAATCGCTCCCCGGAAATTTCACGCTTCCGTGTGACCTGGGTCACATCACGGTCCGTGCTCGACTCATTCCGTCACGGTGATCGCCTTCCGCATCCTCGCCCCACGTACCGACGCACCGATGCACCGACGGCCCGGTGGCTGAATGGCCCGACGTCTCGACGTCTCGACGGCCCGACGGTCGCAGGGTCACCCCACCGCGACCCGCGACCCGGCGCCCGGCTCGGTGCGGGCGGGCCGGTGCAGCGGGATCTCGAAGTGGACGGTGGCCACGCCGGGGCCGTGCTCACCGGTCGGCCGGGCGTCGTGGACCTCCTCGGCGAGGCTGCGCCAGAACGCCTCGGCGCCCGGGATCGCCGTGTTGGTGTGCAGGTAGAGCCGCCGGTAGCCGCCCTCTGCGGCGGCGAACGCGACGGCGCGCCGGACGAGTTCGCGGGCCAGGCCGTGCCGCCGGTGCTCCGCCCGGACGTACACCCGGACCAGCTGGGCGGTGGTCCCCGACGGGTAGCGCTCGGCGACCACGCGCGGGTGCGGCGGATGGGCCGGCCCGGTGGAGTGCAGTGCGGTGGTGGCGACCACCTCCTCGCCGTGGACGGCGACGAGCAGGGCGTGCCGGGGGTGATCCAGGTAGTGCCCCTGGAGGTCGACCACGTCGGCGTGCCAGTCGGGCACGTAGCCGTAGCCGAACTCGCGGTAGAAGGTGTCGAGGATCAGCCGGCGCGCCCCGGGGACGTCCTGTGCCAGGGCATGGCGGATCGCATAAGGAAATTGACGCTGCATCAGATTCTCCGACCGGAGGTTGGGCGGGAGGGTGATGGTCAGCGTACATGAAAACCACTTTCATCTGACACGTTGACGGCCGTGCGGTCCGGCGTGTTGAAAATGAAAACGAATCCCGTTACCGTCCTGCCTGTCCGCCGATCGTGGAGTCCGTCGAAGGGGAGAACCGTGGCGCATCTGCTGGTGATCGAGAGCTGGGTCGGCTCCATGAGCAGGTTGCTGCCGAGGGCGCTGGGGGAGGGCGGCCACCGCTTCACCTTCCTTACCCGCGACCTGCACCACTACCTGCGCGCCGCCCCCGTCGACGGCCCGCACCCGCTGCTCGCGGCGGAGAACATCCTCACCGTCGACACCAATGACGCCGCGGTGCTGCTCCCGTTCGCGGAACGGCTGCACGGACTGCTCGGCTTCGACGGGGTGCTCTCCTCCTGCGACTACTACCTCCCCCAGGTTGCCCGGGTGGCCCACCGGCTCGGGCTGCCCGGGGCCGCGCCCGAGGCGGTCACGGCCGCCTGCCGCAAGGACCTCACCCGCCGGAAGCTCGCCGAGGCGGGCGTCCCCGGGCCCGCGTACGCGCTCTGTGCCGACCGCGAGCAGGCCCGGGCCGCCGCCCGGGCGATCGGCTACCCGCTGGTGGTCAAGCCGGTCGACCTGTGTGCCGGGATGTTCGTCCGGGAGGTCGTCGACGAGACCGAGCTCCTGGTCGCGATCCGGGCCCTGGACGGCTTCCCGGTCAACGCGCGCGGCCAGCGCCGGGAGCCGGCCGTGCTGCTGGAGGAGCTGCTCACCGGGCCCGAGGTCAGCGTCGAGACGGTCTCGGCGGGCGGTGTCGCGCACGTCGTCGGGATCACCGACAAGAGCGTCGGCGGGGCGCCGGCGTTCGTCGAGACCGGGCACATGTTCCCGGCCGCCCTCGAGCCGGCCGAGGCCGGGGCCGCCGCCGACACGGCGCTCGCCGCGCTGGCCGCGCTCGGGCTCGACCAGGTCGTCGCGCACACCGAGATCAAGCTGACCCCGACCGGCCCCCGCGTGGTCGAGGTCAATCCGCGTCCGGCCGGGAACCGGATCACCGAGCTGGTCCGGCGGGTCACCGGGGTCGACCTGGCGGCCGCCGCCGTCGACGTGGCCCTCGGCCGCCGGCCGGACCTCGCCGTCCACCCGACCGGGGTGACCAGCGCGGCGATCGCCTTCCTCGTCCCCGAGGGCGGGCAGGCCGGGTTGCTGGACGGCTTCGACGGCGAGGAGGCGGTGCGGCGCGATCCGGCGGTGGTGGAGCTCGCGCTCGCCGGGGCGGGCCGCGAGGTCCGGCCGGCGACCAGCAACAACGAGTACCTCGGGCACGTCATGACCGCCGACAGCGTGGGCGCCGGCGCGCGCGGCGCCGCCGAGCGGCTGCTGGCCGGGCTCACCCCGCGCCTCACGGCGGCCGCCGGTGCCGAGGCGGCCGTCGAGCACGCCTTCGGCGACGCCGCCGGGACGGTGTCCTCCGCGCCCGCATCCGCCGGGACGGTGTCCTCCGCGCCCGCATCCGCCGGGGTGCCCGCATGAGTACCCCCGTCGCCACCACCTGTCCTGCGGGCACCGCCAGTACCAGTACTGCCACCACCGCCACCACCGGTGTCGGTCTTCCCCCGAGCACCGGCACCCCCGTGCTCGACCTGATCACCGGGCGGGCCCGTACGGGGGCGTACGGGCCCGACCCGGCCTCCCTGCGGATCGCGCTCGCCTTCACCACCGCCCAGGCCGTCCGGCACGCCGGCCGCGCCCGCGGCTACCGCAACGAGGTGCTCAGCCTGCGGCTCGGCGCCGCCGTCGGTTCCTGCGCCGTCGAACCTGGCGAACTCCCCGCCGACGCCCTCACCGGCTGCGTCGGCGCCACCGTCGACGAACTGCTCGACCACCCCCGCGCCGCCGTCCGGGTTGCTGCACTGGACGCCTACCTCGGCCACTGCCGCCCGCACGGACCGGCCGAGGGTGCCCGCCCGGTCCCGTTGCCCGCGGGCTCCTCGCTGGCGAAGTCCCGAGCCCGGGCCGCCGCCGTGGCGGGGCTGCTGCCACTCGCCGACGTCCGTCGGGTGCTGGTCGTCGGTGTCGTCAACTCGCTCCTGGAGCAGCTCCGTTCGCGCGGGATCGAGTACGTCCCGTGCGACCTCAAGGGTGGTACCACCGAGTGGGACGAGCCGGTGCGCACCGACGCCCTCGCCCACCTCGACGACTGCGACGCCGTGCTCGCCTCCGGCATGACCCTGGGTAACGGCTCGCTCGATCCGCTGCTCGCACACGCCCGCGCCACCGGCAAGCCGCTGGTGCTGTTCGCCCAGACCGGCAGCGCGGTGCTGCCCCGACTGCTGGGGGACGGGGTGAGCGCCGTCAGTGCCGAGCCCTACCCCTTCTTCTGGCTCGACGGCGGTCCCTCCGTGCTCCACCTCTACGGCGGCCGGGCGGGCCGAGGGGGTGCGGCGCGGTGACGGCCCTGCTCGACTCCGGTGCGGCGCTGGGCAATCCGGCCCTGTTGCCGCTGCTCGGCGGCACCCCGCTGGCCCGGATCACCACCCCGCTGCCGCACCCGCACCCCGGTTTCTGGGCCAAGCTGGAGGGGCTGGGCGCGGGCGGCATGAAGGCCCGGTCGGCCGTCGCGATGCTGCGCGGCGCCCACGCGCGCGGTGAACTCCGCCCCGGCGCCACGGTGGTGGAGTCCACCTCGGGCACCATGGGGGTCGGCCTGGCGTTCGCCGGGCAGGCCCTCGGCCACCCGGTCGTCCTGGTCGGCGACAGCGAACTCGAACCGTCCATGCGGCAGTTGCTCCGTGCGTACGGTGCCCGGCTGGAGCTGGTCGAGCAGCCGGCCCGGCACGGAGGCTGGCAGGCGGCCCGGCTCGCCCGGCTGCGCGCGGTGCTCGACCGGGTGCCCGACGCCTACTGGCCCGACCAGTACAACAACCCCGACAACGCGGCCGGTTACCGGGCGATGGCCCAGGAGATCACGGCCGAGCTCGACCACCTCGACGTGCTGGTGTGCAGTGTCGGCACCGGCGGGCACAGTGCGGGGCTGGCGGAGGCCCTGCGCCGCCGCTGGCCCCGGCTGCGGATCATCGGGGTCGACTCGGTCGGCTCCACCATCTTCGGCCAGCCCGCCCGGCCCCGGCTGATGCGCGGCCTCGGCAGTTCGATCCACCCCCGGAACGTCGCCCACCAGGCCTTCGACGAGGTGCACTGGGTCGGCCCGGCGGAAGCGGTGGACACCTGTCGGCGGCTGGCCCGGGGCGCCTTCGTCAGCGGGGGCTGGTCCACCGGCGCGGTCGCCCTGGTCGCGGCCTGGGCCGCCCGGGTCCATCCGGGCGCCGCCGTCGCCACCGTCTTCCCCGACGGCCCGCACCGCTACCTCGGCACGGTGTACGACGACGCGTTCTGTCGGCGGCACGGACTGGACGCCGAGCGGGCCGCGCCGCGCCCGATCGAGATCCCGCACCCGGCGGCCGTCGAGGTCAGCGGCTGGGCCCGCTGCAACGTCGGCCCGACGGCGGCCGCCGCAGCCCCCGCGCCCGCTGCCGCACCGACACCCGCGCCCGCGCCCGCACCGACACCCGCACCCGCCGTCGTCACCCTCCCGGCCGCCGCCGGACCCGCCCGCACCGAGGAGGAGCGATGAGGCTCGACATCCACACCGTACGGCTCCGCCTGGCCACGCCGTTGCGGATCTCCCGCTCGGTGACCACCGAGCGGGACGCCGTCCGGGTGGCCCTCGGGCACGGTGGGCTGACCGGCCACGGCGAGGTGGTCAGCAGCATCCACCTCGCCCTGCCCACCCACCGGATCCACCACGAACTCGCGCTCCTGCGCCCGGTGCTGGAGCGGAGTCAGGAGCCCGAGCAGGCGCTCGCCGACCTCCGCGCCGGTGCCGCCCCGTTCGCCCCGCTGCCGGCCGGGGTGCTGGCGGCCGTCGAGGCCGCCCTGCTGGACCTGGTCGGCAAGCGGGCCGGCGAACCCGTCCACCGCCTCCTCGGCCGGGCCGAACCGGTCGCCGCCGTCACCGCCCGCACCATCGGCATCGAGCCGCCCGCCCGGGCCGCCGTCCAGGCCGCCCGGCTCGCGGACGCGGGCTTCACGGTGCTCAAGATCAAGGTCGGCGGTGCCGACCCCGGCCTCGATCTGGTCCGGGTCCAGGCCGTGCACGAGGCCGCCCCGGAGGCCCGGCTGCTGCTCGACCCCAACGGCGCCTGGACCCCGGACGAGGCCGTCCGGCTGCTGCCCGCCTTCGCCGCCATCGGGGTCGAGGCCGTCGAGCAGCCGATCGCGCCGGGCGACCCCGACGCGCTCGCCGCCGTCGCCGAGCGCTCACCGGTCCCGGTGATCGCCGACGAGGACGCCGTCGACTACGAGGACGCGTGCCGGCTCGCCGGGCGGGTCCACGGTGTCAACCTCAAGCTCGCCAAGTGCGGAGGCGTCCACCAGGTGCTGCGCATCGCCGAGGCCTTGCGCGGCAGCGGCACCGAACTGATGCTCGGCTGCCTGGTGGCGAGTTCGCTGGGCATCGCGCCCGCCGTCCACCTCGCCGACCGGGCCCGCTGGCTCGACCTCGACGGCCATCTGCTGCTCGCCCACGACCCCTGGCAGGGCATCGGCGGCGCCGACGGCACCGTCCGTACCCCGGACCGGGCCGGTCTCGGTGTGCTGCCCGCTCCCGAACTGCCGCCCTCCGCGCCCGAAGGTCCCGCCGTACCCGGGACCGCGGTGCCGGCAGCCGCGGTCCCCGCAGCTGCAGCCGCAGCCGCGACCGCAGCCCCCGTCCCCGAGACCCCGGCCCCCGCCTCCGACGGCCGCGCCGGACGGCTCGCCGGGGCCCGACCGCCGGCCGGCCGGTGAGAATACTGCGCGCCGTACGGTCCTTCCCGCTCCCCGTGCGGCTGCTGCTGGTCAACCAGCTCGGCGTGAACACCGGCTTCTACCTGCTGATCCCGTACCTGGCCGGGCACCTGGGGCACGACCTGGGCCTGTCCGCGCTCGCCGTCGGCACCGTGCTCGGGCTGCGCAACCTCAGCCAGCAGGGCCTGTTCATCCTCGGCGGATCGGCCGCCGACCGGCTCGGCGCCCGCCGCGTCATCATCGCCGGGTGCGCGCTGCGCAGCGTCGGCTTCGGCCTGTTCGCGCTCGGCGACACCCTCGGTGTGCTGCTCGCCGCCTCCGCGCTCAGCGGTCTGGCCGGCGCGCTGTTCAACCCGGCCGTGCGCACCTACGTGGCCCGCGAGGCGGCGGACCGCAAGGCCGAGGCGTTCGCGCTGTTCTCGGTGTTCGCCACCACCGGCGCGCTCGCCGGACCGTTGATCGGCACCGTCCTGCTGCTGGTGGACTTCCGGGCCGCCGCGCTCACCGCGGCGGCCGTCTTCGCGGTCCTCACCGTCGCCCAGGCCTTCGCCCTGCCCGAGCGCGCCGCCGAGCCGGCCCCGCGCGGGGTGCTCGCCGACTGGCGCGAAGTGGCCTCGGACCGGCGCTTCCTGGCCTTCTCCCTGGGCATGGTCGGCCTGTTCGGCATGGAGAGCCAGCTCTACCTGCTGCTGCCCGACGCCGCCCGGCGCGCCACCGGCTGGGAGGGGGCCGTCAGCCTGGTCTTCCTGACCGCCACCCTCGCCAACCTGACCCTGCAACTGCGCATCACCACCCGGCTGCAGCGGCACGGCCCGCCCTCCCGCTGGATCCCGCTCGGCCTCGCCGTCGCCGCGACCGGCTTCCTGCTGCCGCTCGCCGCACCCGGCCTGCCCGGCGTCCTCGGTGGTGTCCTGCTGCTCCAGCTCGGGCTGATGACCGCGCAGCCCTTCGTCCTCGCCCTGATCCCGGCGTTCGGGCGCGACGGCCTCACCGGCACCTACTACGGCCTGTACTACGTGGTCTCCGGCTTCGCCGCCGCACTCGGCAACACCCTGGTCGGCCGGGCCATGGACAGCACCGCCACCGCTCCCTGGCTGCTCTGCGCCGGTCTTGGCCTCGCCTCCGCCACCGCGCTTGCCCGGCTGCACCGCACCGGACGGCTCCCCACCCCCGCCCGCCCCCTCCCCAGCGAGGCCCGATGAACCCCCGCCCGACCCCGCCGCTCCCCGCCGGGACCGACCGGAACCTGCTCACCGACCGCCCGGAACTCTACGAACTCCGCTTCCCGGACCCGGAGTCCACCGCCGCCCGGTGGGCCGAGGCGATGCTGCGCGCCCACGGCGCCGGTCCGGAGGTGCTCGATCTCGGCTGCGGCACCGGACGCGACGCGGGGTGGCTGCACCGCGTCGCCGGGCGCACCGTCACCGGCCTGGACAGCTCCGCGGCGATGATCGCCCATGCCCGTTCCCGTCATCCCGGACCGGTCTACCACGTCGGCGACATGCGGGACTTCGCGCTGCCGGGGCGGTTCGACGCGGTGCTCTGCCTGGACAGCGCACTGCTCTACTGCCACACCAACGAGGATCTCGACGCCCTCTTCGGCCGGCTCCGCCACCACCTGCGCCCCGGTGGCCTGCTGGTCGCCGAGATGCGCAACGGCGCCTTCTTCCTCGGGCGCACCGAACTCCTCGACGTGCCGAGGCTGGACAGCGTCACCCACGACGGGGTCACCCTCACCTCGCGCACCGTGCTGTGGATCGACCACGCGGCCCAGCTCCTGCGCCGCACCCGGAGCTGGGCCGGGGACGACGGCGCGCCGCCGGTCGAGCAGCACTCCGCCTGGCGGCTGCTCTTCCCGCAGGAACTGCGCCACCTGCTCGCCCACCACGGCTTCACCGTCCTCGCGCTGCACGACCGGCCCGGCCCGCGCACCGAACCGCCGTGGACGGACGGCGGACCGCCCGCCCCCACCCCCGACAGCGCCCCCGCCCCCGACAGCGCCCCCACCCCCGGCACCTCCGACACTCCCGGCACCGCCGACGGCGACCGGATGCACCTGGTCGCCCGGTTCGAACCCCCGGCCAGAAAGGGAAGTTGACCCTCGATGCCCCGCCCACTCGCCCGCCGTACCCTGCTCACCGCCGCCTCCGCCTCCGGTGCGGCGCTCGCCCTGGCCGCCTGCTCCGCCCCGGGCGGCACGGCCGCCGCCGACCGCGCGCCGGCCGCCGCCACGCCCAGACCCGGCGGCCGGTTGCGCGCCCTGTTCGCCGGCGGAGGCGCCGACGAGACCCTCGACCCGCACCGGGTCAACCTGTTCGCCGACGCGGCCCGGGCCAAGGCGCTCCACGACAAGCTCGCCGACTTCGGCCCCGACCTCGCCGCCGTCCCCCGGCTCGCCGCCGGTTGGGAGCCGGGCCCGGGCCTCGACGTCTGGACCGTCCGGCTGCGCGAGGCGTCCTTCCACGACGGCCGCCCGGTCACCGCCGCCGACGTCCTGTACAGCTACCGCCGAATAGCCGACCCCAAGCGGGCGTTCCGGGCCCGGGCCTCGCTCGAACCGATCGACCTCGCCGCGAGCCGGGCCGCCGACCCGCGCACCGTGGAGTTCCGGCTGAACCGGCCGTGCGCCGAATTCCCCAATGTCCTGGCCGCGTTCGGCGCCTACATCGTCCCGGAGGGCGCCGAGGACTTCCGGGCACCGGTCGGCTCCGGGCCGTTCTCCTTCGTCTCCTTCGAGCCCGGCCGGTCCCTGCTGCTCCGGCGCTTCGACGGGCACTGGGACGGTGCCCCGCACGTCGACGAGCTGGAGATCCTGGCCGCGGCCGAGGAGTCCGCCCGCGCCAACGCGCTGCTGGCCGGACAGGCCGAGTACGCCCACGAGTTGGCGCCGGTCACCGCCCGCGCCCAGGCCTCCGGCGGGCGGATCGGCATCGTCCGGCTGCGCAACAGCGCCATGCAGGGCTTCGTCATGAAGACCGACCGGCCGCCCTTCGACGACCCCCGGGTCCGGCAGGCGTTCTTCCACCTGGTCGACCGGCAGGAGCTGGTCGACGGCGCGCTCTCCGGTGCCGGGGAGATCGGCAACGACCTGTTCGGCAAGGGCAGTCAGTACTACCCGGCCGGCCTTCCGCAGCGCACCCGGGACCTCGACCGGGCCCGCGCGCTGCTGCGCGAGGCCGGTGCCGAGGGGCTGCGGGTCACCCTCGACACCTCACCGGTCGCGGCCGGACTGGTCGAGGCGGCGGGCATCCTCAAGGACCAGGCCGCGCGGGCCGGAATCACGATCGAGGTGCGGGTGGGCAGCAAGGACACCTACTGGAAGGACATCCTGGACGGCGGAGTGCTCGCCTCCTTCCGCTCCGGCGCGATGCCGATCGAGTCCCACATCTCGCAGCGGCTGCTCTCCAGCTCCACCACCAACGCCACCCACTGGCGCCGCCCCGACTTCGACGACCTCTACACCCAGGCGCAGTCCACGGCCGACCCGGCGGCCCGCACCGCCCTCTACGAGCGGATGCAGCGCCGGCTGTTCGACGAGGGCGGACTGCTGGTGTGGGGCTTCGCCGACTGGATCGTCGGCCACTCCCCGCGGCTGCGCGGCGTGGCCGCGGACGCCCCGGCCAACACCCTCGACTGGGCCAGGTTCGACAAGGTCTGGCTGGCGTGACGGCGACGCCGCGCGGCTGGGTGCGGCGCCGGTTGCTGCTCGGCGCCGGGCAGATCGCGGCCGTCCCGATCCTGGTCTTCGCCCTCACCGAGGCGCTCCCCGGCGACGCCGCCGTGGTCGCCGCCGGGGACGACCCCGACCCGGCGCGGATCGCCGCGCTGCGGGCCGCGCTGCGGCTGGACCGCCCGGCCTTGGAGCGCTTCGCCGACTGGGCGGGCGAGTTGGCGCACGGCGATCTGGGCCGCTCCCTGGTCGGCGGCCGCCCGGTCGCCGACCTGCTCACCGCTGCCCTCGCCCCGACCCTGCTGCTGGCCGGGCTCACCCTGGCCCTGCTCGTCCCGGCGGCGGTCGGCCTCGGGCTGCTCGCCGCCCGGCGGGAGGGCGGTCCGCTGGACCGCGCCGTCAGCACGGTCACCCTCGGGGTCTACGCGGTACCGGAGTTCGCCCTCGGCGTGCTGCTGACGGCGGTGTTCGCGCTGCGGCTGGGCTGGCTCCCGCCGACCGCCGTCGGCGGGATCGGAGGCCGGCCCGCCGTTCTGGTCCTGCCGGTCGTCGTGCTGCTGGCCCGCCCGGTCTGCTCGACCGCGCGGCTGGTCCGGGCCGGACTGCTCGACGCCATGGCGGCCCCGTACGCCGTGCACGCGCTGCGCTGCGGCGTCCCGGTGAACCGGGTCCGGCTCGGCCACGCGCTGCCCAACGCCCTCGCCCCGGTGGTCCAGCACCTCGCGCGGACCGCCGAGTGGCTGCTCTGCGGGGTGATCGTGGCGGAGGCCCTGTTCGTGGTCCCCGGGCTCGGCACCGTGCTGCTGGACGCCGTCGCCGCCCGCGACGTGCCGGTGGTCCAGGGCCTGGCGGTGCTGTTCGGCGCCGTGACCGTGCTGCTGAACCTCGCCGCCGACCTCGCCGCCCGCCGCCTCGCCCCCCGAACGGAAGTCGCCGTATGACCGCCCCGCCCTCTGCCGCCCCGCCCCGTGCTGTTCCGTCCGCCGTCGACCGCCGATCCGGCAGCCGTCCCGTCGGCCACCGGCCCGAGGGCGGCCGGCCCGCCGGTCACACCACCGCCCGCCGCTGCGACTGCGGCGTCTGCCGGGCCCTGGCCCGGCGCTGCCGGTGGCTGGTCCACCGGGTCGGCGGCTCCGTCGCCGGGCGCCGCCGGGCCAGGGCCTCGGTGGCACCGTGAGGCGCTACGCGCTCGGGCTCGCGCTGGTCGCGGTGCCGCTGCTGCTGGCCCTCGGCGGGCCGCTGCTGGCGGGCGGGCCGGAGCCGCGCGGGGTGTCCTTCACGACCGGCGGCGGCCACTGGCTGGGCACCGACTTCGCGGGTCGCGACGTCCTGCGCCAAGTCCTGCTCGGGGGGCGCCCGGTGGTGCTGGTGGCGGTCACCGCGACCGTCCTCGGGTACGCGCTGGCGCTGCCGCTCGCGCTGGCCGCCGCGCTGACCGGGCGGTCCTGGGTCGAGGAGCTGCTGCTGCGTCCCCTGGACGTGCTGCTCGCCGTACCGGCCCTGCTCCTGGTCCTGCTGGTGGCCACCGCCGCGGAGCCGGGACCGGCCGGGCTGGCCGTCCTGGTCGGGGTGACGGCGGTGCCGGACATCGCCCGGGTCGCGCACGCGGCGGCCGTGGCGGCGGCCTCCCGCCCGGTGGTCGAGGCGCTGCGGCTGCACGGCGAGTCCTGGTGGCGGATCGCCTTCGGGCAGGTCGCCAGGACGATCCGGCGCACCCTGGCCGCCGACGCGGGCACCCGGCTGGTGGGCGCCCTGTACCTGGTGGCGACGGCGGCCTTCCTCGGCGTCGGGGTGGGGCCCGACACCGCCGACTGGGCGGTGATGGTGGACCGCAACCGGGCGGGGCTGTTCCTGCAGCCCTGGGCGGTGGTGGTCCCGGCGCTGCTGGTGGCCGGCCTGTCGACCGGCACCAATCTGCTGTTCGACGCGGCCCTGGCCCCGTCGGGCCGACGCGCTCGGGGAGCGGACCGGCGCACTCCGGGAGCCGTGACGTGAGCCGCGACGTGAGCCGCGACGCGAGCGGGCCCGTGCTGGCCGCCGTGGAGGGCCTGCGGGTGCGGGTCGGCGCCCGGGTCCTGGTGGACGGGGTGTCCCTGCGGGTGCGCGCGGGCCGGGTGACGGCCCTGGTGGGACCGTCCGGCAGCGGCAAGACGACGACCGCGCTCGCCCTGCTGGGCGCCCGTCCCGACGGTGCCCGGGTGTCCGGCACGATCTCCGTCGCCGGGGCGGGCGGCGTCCCGGTCGGCCATGTGCCGCAGCACCCCGCTACGGTGCTCAACCCGGCCCGTCGGGTGGGCGTCCTGCTGCGCGACCTCGCCAGGGTGCACGGCGGCGGCCCGGAGGCCGTTCGCCGCGCCCTCCGCGATGCCGAACTGTCGGAGGTGGAGAGCCTGTTGCGCCGCTACCCGCACCAGCTCTCCGGCGGCCAGCAGCAACGCCTGGTGCTCGCACAGGCGTTGCTCACCGGAGCGCGGGTGATCGTCGCCGACGAACCCACCACCGGCCAGGACCCGGCCACCGCGCACCGGCTGGCCGCCCTGTTCGGCCGGCTCGCCGCGCGCGGCACCGGGCTGCTGCTGCTCACCCACGACCTCGCCCTGGTCCGGGCGTCGGCCGACGAGGTGGTGCTGCTGGCCGACGGCCGCGCGGTGCGGGCGGGCCCACCCGACGAGGTCCTGCCCGCGCCTGCCCGACCGGAGCCGCCTGCCCGACCGGAGCCGCTCGTCCGCGCGGAGCCGCCGCTCGCCCACCCGGTGCCGGCTGCCCGCCGGGAGCTGTCGCCGGTCCGGCTCGAGGCGAGGGGCCTCACCGCCCGCCACCCGGGCGGCGCGGTGGTGCTGCGCGAGGTCGGGCTGAGCCTGCGGGCGGGGGAGTGCCTCGCCCTCACCGGTCCCACGGGCAGCGGCAAGACCACCCTGGGCCGCTGCCTGGCGGGGCTGCACCCGCGCCACGAGGGCACCGTCCTGCTGGACGGCGAGCCGCTGCCGAGCAGCGTCCGGCGGCGCGGACCGCGACGGCTGGCGGCCGTGCAGTACGTCTTCCAGGACGCCCGGTCGGCCTTCGCGGACCACCGCCCGGTGCTGGACCAGGTCGCCCGGGCGGCGGTCCGGCTGCGCGGCCGCACCCCGGCGGCCGCCGCGGCGGAGTCCGCCGACCTGCTCGCCGACCTCGGCCTCGACCCGGCGAAGGCCGCCCGGCCGCCCGGCGGGCTCTCCGGCGGCGAGCTCCAGCGGGCGGCGCTGGCAAGGTCGTTGATCGTCGGCCCGGCGGTCCTGGTGTGCGACGAGATCACCGCGGGACTGGACGCGGACACCCGGGCCTCGATCCTGGCGCACCTCGCCGACCGCCGGGACCGGGCGGGCCTGGCGCTGCTGTTCGTCTCCCACGATCCGGCGGCCGTCGCAGCCCTGGCCGACCGGGTGGTCACGCTGGCCGACGGCCGGCTGCACCCCGCCTCGGCGGCTCACCCGTTCGGGCGACAGGACGCCGCCCCGCCCGGGTAGCACCGGCGGTCGTCCTCCGGACCGGCACGGGCCCGCCGCCGCCGCGCCGCGGTGGCCGCCCGGCGGGGACGCCCCGGTCGTCGCGCGGTGCGGCCGGGGGCGCACCCAGGCCGGGCGCGCGCTCCCGCTCCCGGCCCTCCCGCCACCGTCACCAACGCCCCACCGGGCCCACACCCGCCCCCCGCGCGCTGATGCGGCACGAATTGTCGGACACGTCCTAGGCTGAACCCGCCCGGACGGCCGGACGGCCGTGGGAGTCGGGAGGGGCCCGGCGGCCGGGATCTCGGAGGTGGTGCGCGATGGGCAGCGATGCGATGACGGCCGAGGTGCGCTGCGTGGCGGCCGTCCCGTGCTGGGTGAGCCTGATGGCCCGCGACCTCGACACCGTCCGGGCCTTCTACGGGCCCTTGCTGGGCTGGGAGTTCGAGCCGGGACCGGACCGCTTCGGCCCGTACGAGCACGCGGTGGTCGGCGGCGAGGCGGTGGCCGGGGTCGGGGTGGCGGGCGGCGGGTGGGACATGCCGGTCGCCTGGACCAGTTACTTCGGCACCGAGAGCGCCGACGCGGCCGCCGACGCGGTGCGCGAGCGCGGGGCGACCCTCGCGGTCGGTCCGCTGTCCTTCGACGGCGACCGGCTGGCGTTGGCGGCCGACCCGGCGGGTGCGGTGTTCGGGATCTGGGAGGGCCCGCCCGGCCGGGCGCGGCGGCTGGACCTGCTGGGCGCGCCGGTCTGGATCGAGCTGCGCACCCCGGACCCGTTCGCGGCGGCGCTGTTCTACGGCGAGGTGTTCCGCTGGGACGGACGCGACCCGGAGCGGTTCGAGGTCCGCTGGGAGCACGACCGGGTGGTGCTGCGGGCGGAGGGACACAGTGTCGCCGCGCTGGCCCGGGAGCAGGCGGGCGGGCCGACGGGGCTGACCCCGCACTGGGAGGTCTCCTTCTCCGTGCCTGACACCGACGAGGCGCTGGTCCGGGCGGAGCGGCTCGGCGGCAGCGTGCTCGGCCCGGCCTTCGACTCGCCGTACGGGCGGGTGGCCCGGCTGCGGGACCCGGAGGGCGGCCGCTTCGCGGTGATCAGCGCCAAGCCCTGAACCGCGCCTCCGCCTCCCCGCGCCGCCACCCCGCGCTCGACCGCGCCTCCGCCCTCGCCCGAACCCTCGCCCGGACCCGCCCCGTCCTACGGCCCGGCCCCGGCGATCTCCGCCCGCTCGGCCCGCAGCCGTTCGCCGAGCGCGGCCCGCTCGGCGGCCGGCAGGGCCTTGCGGGCAGCGGTGAAGAGCTGTTTCTCCTCGGTCGCCAGGTGCCGCCGCAGCACCTCGGTGAGCCCGCTCAGCAGGATGCCCAGCGCCGGGTCACCGGAGGGCAGGGCCTGGAGGTCGGCGAGGTACTGGCCGATCGCGAGGTGGTCGTGGATGCACCGGAACACCACCGCGCCACCGTCCGGCACATCGTGCTGGACGAGCGGGAAGAGGTGTTCCTCCTCGGCCGCGCAGTGGCTGAGCAGCAGGTCGGTGAGCTGGTCCAGCAGTGCTCCCGGCGCCCGGTCCTCGGCCAGGCCGGCCTCGATCCGTACGAGCAGATCCTCCACCGCGCGGTGCTCCGCGGTGAACTCACCCAGGATGTCCGGCCTGCGGCTCATGGCGCGCCCGCCTCTTCTCCGTCGACGTCCGGTGCGCCCCCCGACATCTCCAGTATCCGGCGTGGCCCGGGCGAGCGGGGTGTCCACCGGACCTGGCGGCGGACGGCGCCCGGTCCGCCGCGGGTTCGACGGGCGCCGTGCCGCCGTGCGTTCAGGGGCGGTCCCGCCGCCCGGCGAGGGCCAGCAGCCGGGTCTGCGGCCCGGCGTCCGGGGCCACCGGGAGCGGCGGGTCGAACAGTCCGCTGCCGGAGAGGTCCCCGTAGCCGGCGAACTCGGCGAGCGCGAAGTCGACCAGGTCCTCCGGGAGCCGGGTGTCCCGGCCGATGCCCTCGGCGAGGTCC
Source organism: Kitasatospora sp. NPDC089913 (assembly GCF_044748625.1). Taxonomy (NCBI): domain Bacteria; kingdom Bacillati; phylum Actinomycetota; class Actinomycetes; order Kitasatosporales; family Streptomycetaceae; genus Kitasatospora; species Kitasatospora sp. NPDC089913. Next base: position 919,661 of record NZ_JBIVGI010000001.1, read on the forward strand.
CAGCTGTGGACGACGGCGTCGGTGGTGAGCTGGTCCAGGTAGTACTGGCCGGGGACGTCGCCGAAGGAGAGGTGCACGGTGAGCTCGGTGGCGCCGGGGACGGCGAAGGCCTCGCGGGCGGCTTCGGCGGCGGCCGTCCAGGCGGCGACCGGGTCGTCACCGAGGACGTCGCCGTCGAAGCGGCCGCCGACCTCGGAGATCGTCGCGCCCATCAGCAGCTCGGGCACCCAGAGCTGCTCGCCGGTGAGGTGGTTGACCAGATCGCGGACACTCCAGTCGGTGCAGGGGGTGGGCGCGTCCCACTGGCCGGGGGTGACCAGCCGGATCCGTTCGGTGAAGGCTGCGAGGGCCTCGGTGTGCGGGGTGCCCCGGTCGGCCGGCCGTCGGTGTTCGTTGCGATGTGCCATGTCCTGAGCGTGCCCCGCCACGCGCGTCCGTACGCCGGTCTACACCACTTGTGACCCGGTCACGCCAATATCTTCGGTTCGTTCGGTTGTTCAAATTCAAACTTCCAGGTACGGTCGACACACCCCAGCTGGTTCGAATTTGAACAAACAGATTCGGCCGGTATCGACGAACCCCCCTTTCTGATGGAGACGCGCATGCCGAGCAGCAGCCCGAGCACGACCGCCGCCACCACCCCCCTTGCCGCAGCCGGGTCGGACCCCGGCTCGGCGATCACCTCCCCGCACGCCTACGACGTCGGCCTCCTGCTGCTGCGGGTGGCACTCGGCCTGACCATGGCCGCGCACGGCAGCCAGAAGCTGTTCGGCTGGTTCGGCGGCGGCGGCCTCGACGGCACCGGAAAGTTCTTCGAGGCGAAGGGCTACCCGGCGGCGAAGTTCATGGCCGTCGTGGCCGGCCTCACCGAGGCCGGCGGCGGACTGGCGCTGGCCGTCGGCCTGCTGACCCCGCTGGCCGCCGCCGCGATCCTCGGCACCATGCTCAACGCCCTGGCCGTCACCTGGAGCAGCACCTTCTTCGCCGCCAAGGGCGGCAGCGAGTACGAACTCCTGCTGATCGCGGCCGCGGCGGCGCTCGCCCTGACCGGGCCCGGCCGCTACGCCGCGGACCGCTACCTGCCGGTGGTGCGCGCGCACCGGCTGAGCTACGGCGCGGCCGCCGTGGTGCTCGCCCTGGTCACCGCGGGCGCCGTGCTCCTGGCCCGCAACTGACCCGGGGTGCAACCGGCTCGGGGCGCAACTGACCCTGGGTGCAACTGCTCCGGAGCACACGGCCGTTGAGGTCGTGATCCCCCGCGAAGGCCGCCGGTCCACCGACCGGCGGCCTTCGCCGTTCCGTGGTCGAGCGGTGAATTTCCCGTGCGGGCGGGGCAGTTGCCGGAGATTCTCCGTCCCGAGGCTTCCCCGGCCTTGTGATGTATGCCATTGTACATGTCACACTCCCCAACGGTGTTCGGCGCCACCGCCCCAACGGTGCGCCACAACGGCCCTCATCACCCCCACTGGTCGCACCCCCAGGCGACCGACGAAGGCCCGGAGGCCCCCACGTGAGAACCGCACGCCCTTTAACGCAAATGCCGCACGTAGCAAAGCTCCTGACGCTGATCCTGGCGCTGTTCGTGACGGTCGGCCTGTTCGCCCCGCGCGCCCAGGCGGCCACCGACCGGACCCGTCCGGACTTCGGCGGCGGCTCTCCCGCCGCCACCTCGGCCGGCCCGGCCGGGCTCGCCCCGAGGCCCGCCGTCGGTGACACCCCCGACACGGGCGGCAAGAACCGGCCGGTCCCGGCCCGGGACCGCGCCCCGTTCTCGACCGCCTCGCCGGACCGCTCCGACAGCCCGTCGGCGGCCCACCGGCAGGCGGAGATCGTCAAGACCTTCGGCGCGGCCGCTCCCAAGGCCCTCGCCGAACAGCCCTGCAACATCCCGGACTTCACCGGTCGCACCGGCAGTGCCCTGGTCCAGGCGGTCAAGGCCGCCGACCTCGGCTGCATCAACAGCCTGTTCAACCTGGTCGGTACCGACGCGCGCGGCGCCTTCCGCGAGGCCCAGATGGTCTCGGTGGCCGACGCCCTGCGCGCCAACGCCGCCGCCTACCCGGGCGACAACTCCACCTCCACCGGCCAGTTGGTGCTCTTCCTGCGGGCCGGGTACTTCGTGCAGTGGTACCACGCCTCCGACGTCGGCACCTACGGCACCGCCCTGCAGACCTCGATCCGCGGCGCGCTGGACGCCTTCTTCAACAGCGCGCACTCCCGCGACGTCACCTCCGCCAACGCCGGCACCCTCGGCGAGGCGATCACCCTGATCGACAGCGCGCAGGAGAACGTCCGCTACCTCCCCGTGGTGAAGCGGCTGCTGGGCGCCTACGACGCCGCCACCCACAACCCGGCCAACATGGGCAACGCGCTGAACAGCGTGTTCACCGTGCTGTGGCGCGGCCACCAGACCACCGGTTTCGTCGACGCGGTGGCGGCCGACCCGAGCGTGCTCGACGCGCTGTACTCCTTCGCGGCCGCCAACAGTGGTCTGCTCGGCGGCGACTACACCTTCCTGGTCTACAACGCCACCCGCGAGCTGGGCCGGTTCGTCCAGTACCCGGTGCTCCAGGCCAAGGTGCGCCCGCTGCTGAAGGGGCTGGCCGACCGCTCCTCGCCCAGCGGCACCACCGCCTACCAGTGGGCCGCCGTCGCCGAGATGACCGACGCCTACGACAACGGCAACTGCTCGTACTACGGCACCTGCGACTCCGCGGCCCGACTCAAGTCGGCCGTCCTGAAGGTGAGTTACACCTGCAGCTCGAGCATCCGGATCCTGGCCCAGGCGCTGGACCCGACTCAGCTGGCGACCGCCTGCACCAGTCTGACCGGCCAGGACGCGTACTTCCACGGCGTGGTCAAGGACAACGGTCCGGTCGCGGACGACCGGAACACCACCATCGAGGTCGTGGTCTTCCACAGCTCCTTCGACTACGGGGTGTTCGCCGCCTCCATCTACGGCATCAACACCGACAACGGCGGCATGTACCTGGAGGGCAAGCCGAACGAGGTCGGCAACCAGCCGCGCTTCCTGGCCTACGAGGCCGAGTGGGCGCGCCCGGACTTCCAGGTCTGGAACCTCAACCACGAGTACACCCACTACCTCGACGGCCGGTACGACATGTACGGCGACTTCGACGCCGGCGTGACGACCCCGACCATCTGGTGGATCGAGGGCTTCGCGGAGTACATCTCCTACTCGTACCGCAAGGTGAACTACGACGCGGCGATCTCCGCCGCCGGCCTGCACACCTACAAGCTCTCCACGCTGTTCGACACCACCTACGAGAACACCGACACGGAGCGCACCTACCGCTGGGGCTACCTCGCGGTGCGCTACATGCTGGAGCAGCACCGGGCCGACGTGGACACCGTGCTCGGCAAGTACCGCGCCGGTGACTGGAACGGCGCCCGCACCGTGCTCAAGACCACCATCGGTACCCGCTACGACGCCGACTTCGACGCCTGGCTGACCCGCTGCGCTGCCGGTGCCTGCTCCGGCAGCACCAACCCGCCCGGCAACCAGCCGCCCACCGCGGCCTTCACCACCGCGATCGGCGAGCTGGCGGTCACCTTCGTCAACCGCTCCACCGACCCGGACGGCAAGATCGCCGCCTACGCCTGGGACTTCGGCGACGGCACCAGCGCCACCACCGCCAACCCGACCAAGTGGTACACCAAGGCCGGTACCTACACCGTCACCCTCACCGTGACCGACGACAAGGGCGCCACCGCGAGCGCCCGGCAGAACGTCACCGTGGCGGGCCTGCCGGAGTGCTCCGGCGCCGACCCGCGCCAGCTGGACAAGAACTGCCGCCGCAGCAACCTCTCGGCGGGCACCGGCAACTACGCCCACTTCTACCTGTACCTCCCGGCCGGGGTGAAGCAGCTCAAGCTCACCAGCACGGGCGGCACCGGCAATGCCGACCTCTACTACAACGCCACCAGCTGGGCGTACACCAACTCGTACACCGCCAAGTCCACCAACGCGAGCAACAACACCGAGACCCTGACCATCGCCAACCCGCCGGCCGGCTACGTCTACGTGAGCCTCTACGGCCAGCAGGCTTTCTCCGGCGCGAACATCAAGGCCGAGTACTGAGGCCGGAGGTCTGATCCCGGAGTTGTGATCCCGGATGCATCCGGCAGTACCCGGAGGCCCCCGGCGGCGCGCGAACGGCGCGCCGCCGGGGGCCTCCCCGCGTCCGGCCCCGGAGCGGACGCACCGGTATTGCACCGACCGGTCCAAAAAGGCTAACGTGCTGCCATGGCGAGACCGCGCACCTTCGACGAGGGCCGCGCGCTCGACGCGGCGATGCACGCGTTCTGGGCGAACGGCTACGAGGCCACCTCCACGCAGGACCTCTGCGAGGCGACCGGTCTCGGGCGGAGCAGCATCTACAACACGTTCAGCGGCAAGCACGACCTGTTCAAGCGGTCGCTGGCCCGCTACATCGAGCTGATGACCGTCCCGCAGATCGAGCTGCTGGAGGATCCGGGGCTGCCGCCGCTGGAGCGGATCCGGGTCCTGCTCGCGCGGATCGTGGAGGGGGAGTTCGAGCACCGTCCGGAGGGTCGCAGCATCGGCTGTCTGACCGTGAACACCGTGGTGGAGCTGGCCGGACGCGACCCGGAGGCGGACGCGATGCTGGTCCGCGACCAGGAGGTGCGGCTCGCCGCGCTGTGGGCCGCGATCGCCGCCGGGCAACTGGCGGGCGGGATCGCCGGCCGGCGGGCGCCGGAGGAGCTGGCCCGCTTCGTCAACGCGGTGATCGGCGGGATGCGGGTCGCCGCCAAGGGCGGGGCCGACCGGGCCGCCGTCGAGGCCGTGGCCGCCACCGCCCTGGACGCCCTCACCCCCTGACCCGCCCTGCGCGACCCGAGTGACCCGCCCGACCCGCGCGCCCTGAGCGACCCGCCCGACCCGCCCTGAGCGATCCGCCCCGGGAGCGCGTTCGCGTGCCCCGGCGTGCCCACGTCCGCCCTCATTCTGTACCGATCCATCCAAAATCAACGGGGGAGCCCTTCCCATGCCACGTGCCGTGTACGTCCTCGCTCTCGGCGTCTTCGCGATGGTGACCAGCGAGTTCGCCGTCGCCGGGTTGATGCCCCAGCTGGCGGAGGGCCTCGACGCCACCGTCCCGCAGATCGGCTACCTGATCACCGCCTTCTCGGTGGCGATGTCCTTCGGCGGCCCGTTCCTGGCCGTCGCCCTCCTCCGGATGCGCCAGAAGGCCGCGCTGATGCTCCTGTTCGCGATCTTCCTGGTCGGAAACCTGCTCGCCGCGACCGCCTCCGGCTATCCGGTGATGCTGGTGGCCCGGGTGGTCTCCGGCGTCGCGGCGCAGGCCTTCTTCGGCATCTCGATCTCGCTCTGCGCCCAGCTGGCCCGTCCGGAGGTCCGCGGTCGGGCGATAGCCGTCCTGATGAACGGCCTCATGCTCGGCACGCTGCTCGGCCTGCCGCTCGCCACCGTGATCGGCGAGCACCTCGGCTGGCGCGCGGCGTTCTGGGCGGTGGCCGTCCTCACTGCCGCGGTGGCGCTGTGCACCCTCGCCGGGGTCCCGGACGCCGACCACGCCGAGGGCACCGGCTCGCTCCGGGACGAGCTGGGCGCGCTGCGCGACCGGCGGCTGTGGCTGGCCTTCGTCACCAGCACCCTGATCATCGGCGCGACCTTCACGCTGTTCAGCTACGTCAATCCGATCCTGACCGGGCTCACCGGCTTCTCGGCCGGGTCCGTCCCGCTGCTGCTCGTCGCCTACGGCGCGGCGACCGTGCTCGGCAACACGGTGGTCGGCCGGCTCGCCGACCGGTACGCGCTGCCGGTGCTGGCGACCGGGCTGGCGCTGAACACCCTGTTCCTGGCGGGTCTCGCGCTGCTCGCCCAGTTCCGGGTGCCCGCCGTCGCCCTGCTGCTGGGTGTCGGTCTGGTTGGGGTCACCATGAACCCCGCGATGGCCTCCAGGGTCCAGCGGATCGGCGGTTCCCGCCCGCTGGTGAACACCGTCCACAACTCCTTCATCACGCTGGGCGTCATCCTCAGCTCGCTGCTCGGCGGCCTCGCCATCGACGCGCTCGGTCTGCGTGCCGTGCTGTGGCTCGGCACCGCGATGGCCGCCGCGGGACTGCTGACGCTGCTCCCGGACGCCCTGCGCGCGCGTCGCAGTGCGGTCCCGGAACAGGGGTCGGGCGCTGGGGGGAATATCCGCCGCGGGCCGGATGCTAAGGTGGTTGAAACTTTGACGATCGGATCCTGAACCGGTTTCCGGGCGGGATCAGCCAGGAGTGTGGTGAGCACCATGCAGTTCGGAATCTTCACCGTCGGCGATGTCACCCCCGACCCGACCACCGGCCGCACCCCGACCGAGCACGAGCGGATCAAGGCGACCGTGGCCATCGCGCGCAAGGCGGAGGAGGTCGGCCTGGACGTCTTCGCGACCGGTGAGCACCACAACCCGCCGTTCGTGCCGTCCTCCCCGACCACGCTGCTCGGCTACATCGCCGCGCAGACCGAGCGCATCATCCTCTCCACCTCGACCACGCTGATCACCACCAACGACCCGGTGAAGATCGCCGAGGACTACGCGGTGCTCCAGCACCTCTCCGACGGCCGGGTGGACCTCATGATGGGCCGCGGCAACACCGGCCCGGTGTACCCGTGGTTCGGCAAGGACATCCGCCAGGGCATCCCGCTCGCGATAGAGAACTACGCACTGCTGCACCAGCTGTGGCGCGAGGACGTGGTCGACTGGTCGGGCCGCTTCCGCACCCCGCTGCAGTCCTTCACCGCGACCCCGCGTCCGCTGGACGGCGTCCCGCCGTTCGTCTGGCACGGCTCGATCCGCAGCCCGGAGATCGCCGAGCAGGCCGCCTACTACGGCGACGGCTTCTTCGCGAACAACATCTTCTGGCCCAAGGAGCACTTCCAGAAGCTGGTGAACCTCTACCGGGAGCGCTACGCCCACTACGGGCACGGCACGCCCGAGCAGGCGATCGTCGGCCTGGGCGGCCAGGTGTTCATGCGCAAGAACTCGCAGGACGCGGTGCGGGAGTTCCGTCCGTACTTCGACAACGCGCCGGTGTACGGCCACGGCCCGTCGCTCGAGGAGTTCACCGCCGAGACCCCGCTCACCGTCGGCAGCCCGCAGGAGGTGATCGAGAAGACCCTGGCCTTCCGCGACACCTTCGGCGACTACCAGCGCCAGCTGTTCCTGATGGACCACGCCGGCCTGCCGCTGAAGACCGTGCTGGAGCAGCTGGACCTGCTCGGCGAGGAGGTCGTGCCGGTGCTGCGCGAGGAGTTCGCCAAGGGCCGCCCGGCCGGTGTCCCGGACGCGCCGACCCACGCCACCAGGCTGGCGGCCGAGCGCGCCCGTCACCGGCAGGGTTCCGACACCGCCGAGCAGACCGAGCAGGCCGAGCAGACCGTGGAGGTGGCCAAGTGACCGCGTACCGACTGGTGGTGATCAGTGCCGGACTGAGCAAGCCGTCCTCGACCAGGCTGCTCGCCGACCGGCTCGCCGATGCAACGGTCCGTCAGCTCGCTTCCGAGGGGCGGGAGATGGGCGTCCAGGTGGTCGAACTGCGGGACCTCGCCACCGACATCGCGCACAACTTCGTCACCGGCTTCCCCGGCCCCGCGCTGCGCGAGGCGATCGACGCGGTCGGCGGTGCGGACGCGCTGATCGCGGTGACGCCGATCTTCGCCGCCTCCTACAGCGGGCTGTTCAAGTCGTTCTTCGACGTGCTCGACCCGGACACCCTCACCGGCAAGCCGGTGCTGATCGCCGCCACCGGCGGCACCGCCCGGCATTCGCTCGCACTGGAGCACGCCGTCCGCCCGCTGTTCTCCTACCTGCGTTCGGTGGTCGTGCCGACCTCGGTGTACGCCGCCACCGACGACTGGGGCACCACGGGGGACCGCCTCACCGACGGCCTCCCGGGCCGGATCGACCGCGCTGCCGGAGAACTCGCCGGACTGCTCGCGGGCCGTGCCCCGAGCGGTCCGACCGGGGGCGGCGCGGCGCAGCAGGAGGCCGTGGTGCCGTTCGAGCAGCAACTGGCGGCACTGCGGGTCTGAGGGTGACGGGGGAGGGGCGGGAGAGGCGGGTCCGGAGGTTCCGGACCCGCCTCTTCGCGTGCCCTCACCCCACGCGTGCGTCGTACGAGGCGCGGGCCGTCGCGATCTCGCGCTGGTGCGTCTCGGTCCAGGTGACCAGGGAGCGGACGGTCTCGTGCAGCGTCCGCCCGAGCGGCGTCAGCGCGTAGTCGACCCGCGGCGGCACCACGGGGTGCACGGTCCGCTCGACCAGGCCGTCCCGCTCCAGCTGCCGCAGGGTGACGGTCAGCATCCGCTGGCTGACCCCGTCGATCTCCCGCCGCAGCTCGGTGAAGCGCAGCGAGCCCCGGTCGAGCAGCGCGATCACCAGCAGCGACCACTTGTCGGCGATCCGGTCGAGGATCTGCCGCACCTCGCAGTCCTCCCGGGTGTCCCACTGGAGCACGTCGTAGTCGTCCTCGGTAACCGCGCAGTGCGTCGGTGACTTCAAAGTGCCTTCTTCCATGCCCCCTGATGCTGCCTCAGGATGGCGGTGGTTACAAGAGGGAACCGACCGGACGAACGGGAACCGCCGCGTCCGGCCTCCCCACCCCCCGCGCGCTCCCAGGAGACCACTGTGTCCACGTCCTCAGCCGTGCCCGAAACCGGCCGCCCGGCCGCCGCCCCGGCCGGCTCGCCACCGTCCGACCCGGCCGACCCGTCCGCCCCGTCCGCCCGCTTCACCGGCCGGGAGGCGGCCGTCCTCCTCGTCCTCTGCGGCGCGATCTTCCTGGAGGGCATCGACGTCGCCATGCTCAATGTGGCGCTCCCGTCGATCCGCGCGGACCTCGGGATGGACACCGGCTCGCTGAGCTGGGTGCTGAGCGCCTACGTGCTCGGCTACGGCGGCTTCATGCTGCTCGGCGGCCGCACCGCCGACCTGCTGGGCCGGCGCCGGATGTTCCTCCTCTGGCTCACCGTCTTCGTGCTCTGCTCCGGTCTCGGCGGTCTGGCCGGCGCCCCCTGGGTCCTGATCCTGGCCCGCTTCGCCACCGGCCTCTCGGCGGCCTTCATGACTCCCGCCGGACTGGCCGTCATCACCACCGCCTTCGCCGAGGGCCCCCGCCGCAACCGCGCGCTGCTGGTCTACGCGGGCACCGCCGCGGCCGGTTTCTCCCTCGGCCTGGTGGCCGGCGGACTGCTCACCGCCGTCGGCTGGCGCTGGGTCTTCTTCGCCCCGGTGCTGCTCGCGGGCGGCCTGCTGGTCGCCGCCGTGCCGCTGCTCCCGCGCGACCGGCCGCCCGTCCGCCGCCCCGGCGAGCGCTTCGACCTGGGCGGCGCCGTCACCGTCACCGGCGCCATGCTGCTGCTCGTCCAGGCCGTGGTGCGGCTCGGCGAACCCGGCGCCACCGCCGGCCCGACCCTCGCCCTGTTCGCCGGCGGCACGGCCCTGCTGGCCGCCTTCGTGGCGATCGAACGGCGCTCGGCCGCCCCGCTGCTCCGCCTCGGCCTGCTCCGCTCCGGCCCGCTGCTGCGCGCGAACATCGGCGCGCTGCTGTTCGCGGCCTCCTTCTTCGGTTTCCAGTTCGTCGTCACCCTCTACCTCCAGGACCTGCGCGGCTGGTCCCCGCTGCAGACCGGCCTCGCCCTGCTCGCGGTCGGCGTGGACGCGGTGCTGGCGCCGACCCTCACGCCCCGGCTGGTGGAGCGCTTCGGCAACGTCCGGGTGATCCTCGGCGGCTTCTGCCTGGCGGTGGTCTCCTACGCGCTGTTCCTGCCGGTCGGGCCGGACTGGACGTATCCGATGATGTTCCCGACCATGCTCCTCACCGGGCTGGCCTTCGCCCTCGCCTACGGGCCGCTGACCATCGCCGCCACCGACGGCGTCGCCGAGGAGGAGCAGGGGCTGGCCGGCGGGCTGCTCAACACCGCCTTCCAGTTCGGCGCGGCGCTCGGCCTCTCGGCGGTCACCACCGTGAGCCTCACCGTCGGCGGCCCGGACGGCCTGCGGGCCGCGCTGGTGGTGCCGGTCGCGGCGGTCGCCCTCGGCGCCCTGGTCACCGCCCTCGGCCTGCGCCGCGCCCGCGGCTGACCGACGCCCGCTGTCCCCCTGCCCCGCCCCCGCCCCGCCCCACCCGGTGAGGGGCGGGGGCGGGCTCAGGCGGTCGTCAGGGGGACGGCGGCCTCGGGGGTGAGGAGGCGGGCGGTGAGGGACTCCTGGAGGTAGAGGGCGATGGTGTCGGCGGTGTGGGAGAGGTAGCCGACCGAGACGTCCTGGCCCAGGACGAGGGTGAAGTCGCCGCCGCGGGTGGAGAGGAGCAGGGCGCCCTCGATGGCGGGGGCCCAGATCAGTTCGCCGTCGAGGAGGCGGGCGATGTGGCTGGCGACGGGGTATCCGTGGTCCGAGGTCTCGTTGACGGCCGTGTACGCGTCGGCGCCGAGGAGCAGGGCGTAGGGGCCGCCCACTCCGGCGAGGCGGAGGGTGGTGAGGGCGCGACTCACGGCTTCCGGGTATTCGCGGACGTCGGCGGGGAGCGGGATGGCCGGGTTGGTGGCGGCGGCACGGATGCCCTCGATGCCGGCGGCCGGGTAGCCGTCGAAGAGGGCGCGGTCCTCGGTGAGGGCGAGGGTGCGGGCCGCCGCCTGTACGGGTGCCCAGTCGGAGTCACCGGAGCCGCGTTCGACGTCGTCGACGGCGGCGCGGTCGACCGAGAAGGGGACCCTGAGTTCGATCAGGGGGCGGACCTCGCGGGCGTGGGCCTGCACTCCGGGGGTGGGCGGCTCGATGGTGGTGAGGTGCCCGGTGCCGACCGCCGCGAGGGTGGGGCCGTCCGGGCCGGCCAGGTCGACGACCCGGCGGCCGGCGAGGTGGAGTTTGAAGGTCCGCCTGGCCTCCTCCTCGATCTCCTCCCAGGCCGCGGCGGAAACGGGGGCGAGTTGACGGTGCAGGTTGTTCATGACGCGGGGCTGCCTTTCAGGCTGCCGATGGCGAGGGAGCCGTCGGCGAGGAGAGCGGCGGTGGGGAGCACGGCGGCCGGGAGCGGGGCGGCGAGCGCGACGGGGGCGGCCGGCGCCGGTGGCGGGTCGGCGAGGAAGTCGGCGGTGGGGACGTGGAACAGCGTGCCGGTGACCGCGGTGGAGAAGTCGAGCAGGCGGTCGTGGGCGGCCGGACCCCGGCCCGTGAACATGTTGCGGATCATCTCCTCGGGCACCCCGGGGTCGCGCGCGTAGCCGATGAAGTAGGTGCCGGCCTCGCCGCGCCCCGCCGGACCGCCGTCCAGCCTGCCGAAGGGCATGTTGAACCGCAGGATCTGCCGCTCCTCGCCGTCCGGACCGGTGACGGAGGTGAGCGCGACGTGGGAGTCGGCGGGCTTGGCGGCGTCGTCGAACTCGATGTCGTCGGCCTTGCTGCGGCCGACCGCGCGTTCCTGCTGGTCGACGGTCAGGTGTTCCCAGGCGGCGAGGTCGTGCAGGTACTTCTGCACGATGACGTAGCTGCCGCCGGCGAAGTCCCGGTCCTCCTCGCCGATCAATACGGCCTCGGCGGCCTCCCGGCCCTCCGGGTTCTCGGTGCCGTCCACGAAGCCCAGCAGGTCCCGCGCGTCGTAGTAGGAGAAGCCGTTGGTCGCGTCGACGACGGTGGCGGCGCCGGAGAGCCGTCGGGTGATCCGGCCGGCGAGCTCCCAGCAGACGTCCATCCGGCCGGCCCGGATGTGCAGGAGCAGGTCGCCGGGGGTGGCCGGGGCGCGGTGGCGGGGGCCGGCCACCTCGGGGAAGGGGTGCAGGGCGGCCGGCCTGGGGCCGTCGAAGAGCCGGTCCCAGGCGTCGGAGCCGATGCCGGTGACGCAGGTGAGGCCGACGTCGGGGGCGCGGAAGGCGATGGCGTGGCGGAGGCCCGCGAGGTCGGGCAGCAGGGCGCGGACGGCGTTCTCGCCGCCGGGCTCGACCGTCAGGACCAGGAAGACCGCGGCGGTGGTGAGCGGCGTGAGGACCGGCTGCGGGGCCGGTGGGTCGGCGGGCTGGGGGTGGGGGGACTCTGGCGGCATGGGCGGACTCCGGTTTCCGGGGCCTGATCATCCGTACGATTACACCCCGGAGCGGACATTTCGGCGCGGGCTGCGGGCCGGTCGGCCGTACGTGCTCGCCCTCACGGACCCGGACACACGGAGGGCCGGCGCGACTCGCACCGGCCCGGGGTTCGGCCTAGCCGAACAGGACGCACCAGATCGCCACGAGATCCACGCAGGGCTCCTCGCCGGACCGATTGTCGGCGAACGGGCGGCTGGTGCGAAGGGACGAACGGCAGGGCTCGTCGATGTGTTCGAACACGGGTGGTCGTTCTCCTGCATCTGCTTGAATGATTGGCAATCTGCCGTGCCATTCCTAGCATTCGAGAGCCTGCTCGACAAGTCGGACCTGTCGGCGCCCCGCCTGTGATGATAATAGGCTCGGAGAAAGAGTATTCTCTTGTGGGGTGCGCCGAGGAGTCGGTCGGCTTCTATTCGTTGTCCGTGGATCCGAGTCGAGCGAGTGCCGCCCGGGCCAGTGCCGCTTCCTCTGCCGCCTCGGCCCGCTCCGCCAGGGCTACGGCCTCGGTCAAAAGGGCGACCGCCCGCTGTGGCGCGCCGAGCAGGGCCTCGCACTGGCCGAGGCCCCGGAGGGCGGCTACTTCTTCGCGCGCGGCGCCGACCGATCGGGCCAACTCCATTGCAAGGGAGAGCTGGTCGCGGGCCTCGTCGAGCTCTCCGGCCGCGCGCAGGGCGTCGCCGAGTCCGGCGAGCGCAATGGACTCGTGCCGGATGCTTCCGGTCCTGCGGAAGGTGGCCAGCGCCGAACGGTACAGCGACAGCACGCGCTCCAGCTGTTCCGGGACTGGGAGCGATGCGGCGAGGTTTATCCGTACGACGGCCAGCTCGAAGTGCGGCATCGAGCCGTTCTCCAGGCTCAGTACCTGTTCGAAGGAGGCGCGGGCGGCGGCGTGGTCTCGAATTCCCAGATGCAGGTCGCCCAGATTGTTGAGAATTCTGAGCTCCAAAGTCCGATTGCCCATTCTGCGGGCCAGTGGAAGTGCCGTCTCATAGGCGACCAGAGCCTTTTTTGGATTTCCCAGAGAGTTCTCCAGGATGCCGACGTTCGCCAGGCATCGGGCAGTGTTCCAGAGGTCGCCTGTTTCTCGTCGGATGCGCAGGGCCTCCTCCTGGTGGGCGAGGGCCTCGCTCAAGGAGCTCCGGTACCAGTGCAGTGCCCCCAACAGGCTCAAAGCCTCCGCCGTGGCGTCGTCGTCGCGCTCGGCGCGGGCGAGCGTCAGGCCCCGCTGGAGCGCCTCCTGAGCGGCCGGGTAGCGGGAGGCGTTGGCGAAGGTGGCCCCCAGGTTGATCAGAGCACGGGCCTCGCGGCGGTCGTTCGATGCCGAACGCCAGTACGCGGCAGCGGCCTGATGCAGCTCGTGGGCCTCGCTCCAGAAGGCCTGGGCGTCCAGATGGCCGGCCAGGACGTGCGCGAGCCACGCGGTGGCCTCGGGGTGACCGGCCGTGCGGGCGTGAGCGGCCAGTGCGGTCAGGCCGGCCTGTTCAGTGTCGAGCCATTTGCGTGCGGCATCATTCGAATCCAAGTCAAGGTCGTACAACAACGTTTCCATTCCCGGCAACTGACGGAACGTCGGCAACGGTAGCCGCGATCGGCGTGGATACAGCAGCCGATCCGCCTGGTCGGCTGCTCGGAGCGTGAACCCGAGCAGCCGCCGAAGCGCGATCCTCGCCTCCTCCTCGCCCCCCTCGTCGCGAATCAGTGCGTGCGCGTACTCCTTGAGGAGGTCGTGGAGCTGATAGCGCTCCGGAGTGTTCTCCTGCACCAGGTGGCAGTGCAGCAGCGCCTCCAGCAGGTGGTCCGTCTCGTCGACCGTGCGGCCGAGCAGGGCCGCCGCCGCGTGCAGGCCGATGTCGGGCCCCGGGTGGACGCCGAGCAGCCGGAAGGCCTCCTGCTGCTCGATGGGCAGGGACCGGTACGACATCTCGAAGGCGCGGGCGACGCTCTCCGTGTCGTGCCGGATCTCGGCGAGCCGGCCGGTCTTGCGGGACAGTCGCTGGGCGAGGTGTGCGAGGGTCCAGGACGGCCGCGCCTTGAACCGGCTGGCGGCGATCTCGATGGCCAGCGGGAGCAGCCCGCACCGGTCGACGATCTCGACGATCCGGGCGCGGTCGTCGGCGCGCTCCCGTCCCACCACCGAGGTGAACAGGGCGACCGCGTCGTCCACCGGCAGGATGTCCAGGAACACCGGTCTGGAGCCGGGCAGTTCGGCGAGTCGTCGGCGGCTGGTGACGAAGACCAGTGAGGTCGGCGCGGTGGGCAGCAGCGGTCGGACCTGTGCCGCGGTCGCCGCGTCGTCGAGGACGACCACTGCGCGCCGGGTGGCGAGCACTTCGGCGCACAGGGCGAACAGTTCCTCGCTGTCGATCGGGACGGTGGTGGCGGGCACGCCGAGCCGGCGCAGCAGCGCGGTGGCCACGGTCTGGGGTGCGAGCGGGCGTCGGTCCACTGCGTGGGCGCCCAGGTTGAGGTGGGCGTAACCGTCGGGGAAGCGCCCCCGCATGAGGTGCGCGGCATGCAGGGCGAGAGTGGTCTTGCCGACCCCGGCCATACCGAGGATCGCCGAGACGGTCACCACGCCGCCCTGCTCCGCGGCTTCCTCGGTGCCGCCGAGGAGGCGGCGCAGGTCGTCCCGGCGTCCGATCATGCGCCGGCCCGCCGGAGCGGACGACGGTGCGCCGCCGCGCGGGTCCTCCGGAAGCGGGGCGGCGGTCGCCCGTGGGCCGGCCGTTGGCCGTACGGCCGTTGTCCGTACGGTGGGCGCGGCCAGCGGGGCGCCGGTGAGCATGCGCTCGTGCAGGCGGGTGAGGGCCGCGCCCGGGCTGGTGCCGAGGTCCGCGTGCAGGCGGCGGACGACGGCGGGGTAGACGGCCAGTGCCTCCGCCTGCCGCCCGGCGCCGTGCAGCGCGACCAGGAGGTGCGCGGCGACCCGTTCGTCGGTGGGGCGGTCCTCGCGGAGGGCGGTGAGTTCGGGGACGACCTCCCCGAAGCGGCCGAGCCGGAGGTCGATCTCGATCCGCAGCAGCGTGGTGGCCAGGCGCTGGTCGGCCATGGTGGCGCGGGTGGACTGGGCCCAGCCGCCGGGCAGTCCGGCGAGCGGTTCACCTCGCCAGATTTCTTCGGCGCGGCCCAGGACGGTCCTGGCCTGGATGTCGTCGCCGTTGTCGGCGAGTCGGCGGGCGTTTCGAGACAGGTCGACAAAGCGATGCCAGTCGATCAAATGCGTGTCGGCACGCAGCGCGTATGTGTGCGATCGGCTCTCGATGGTGGGGATGTCGCGGGGCGAGCCGGGGTCCTCGGCGGCAACGGCCAATCTCAACTGACGCCGAATGCGGGAGACATGGCTGTAGATGCTGGCGACCGCGCTGGGCGGCGGTTCCTCGTCCCACAGGCGGCCTGCCAGCAAGTCGTGGCTGAGCGGCCGCCCGACGTCCAGGGCCAGGGCGGCCAGCAGTCGGCGACCCTTGTCCGAGCGAATTGCCGACAACTCGCCGTTCACCGAAAGTTCAACCGAACCCAGAAGATGGAACTCCATTCGACGCCCCCCGCCGGTCGGCTTCCAGCGTGCCGTGTCGGAGAGGATCCCACGTGCGCTGGTGCTGAGCCAGACCGCATCGGCCTGTCGGGGCGGGCGTTATTGACAATTCGACCGACTGGGCGTCAGGTGATATGCGGGAGTCGGCGATTGTTCGGTCACACGGGTCACATCGGTCGTTCACGTCACTTCGGTCCGTCGTTCTACCGGTAGGGGGAGCCAGTGGAGCCAAAGGGGTTCGGAGCAGCCGGGGTCCGAGGTCGGCCGCGCGTCGGGAGCCGCCGATGAGCTCGGCGGACGGAGCACGTGAACAGCGCTTCGAGACACGGAACTCCCTGTCCGGCGGGAGGGTCGAGGGTTCCGTGATCCAGGCGGGGGAGATCCGCCATCTGACGGTCTACGGCGGCCCCGCCGAAGCGTCCGCTGCCCCGGTACTGCCGGTTCCGAGGCAACTGCCGCCGACGCCAAGGCGGTTGATCGGCCGCGACGCCGACTTCGCGGCCCTGGACAGCGAGTTGGGCGATTCCCCGGGTGCCGTCGATGTCACGGTGGTCGTCACGGGTCCCGCCGGGGTGGGCAAGACCGCGCTCGCCGCCCAGTGGCTGCGCCGGCTGGCCGGGCGCTTCCCGGACGGTCAGCTCTACGCGGACCTGCGCGGCCACGCCCCGGGCGGGCCCGCCGATCCCGCCGAGGCCCTGGGCGGTTTCCTGCGGGCCTTCGGCATCGCCCCCGTGCCCAGCAGCCTCGCCGAGGGTGCGGCGCTCTGGCGCTCCCTCGCCGCCGAGCGCCGGATCACCGTTCTGCTCGACAACGCCTCCACCGCCGCCCAGGTCCGGCCGCTGCTGCCCGGTTCGGAGCACGCCGTGGTCGTGGTGACCAGCCGCCGCCGGCTCACCGGGCTGGGCATAGACGGTGCCGTGTTCCGACCGGTCGGCCTGCTCTCGGACGACGCGTCCGTGCAACTGCTGGCCCAGCGGGTCGGCGCGGAGCGGGTGGCCCGCGAACGGACCGCCGCCGTCCAGGTGGTGGAGCGTTGCGGCCGGCTCCCGCTCGCCGTCTGTCTGGCGGCGGCCCGGATCGCCGCCCGTCCGGTGCAGCCGCTCGCCGCCACCGCCGAAGCCCTCGGGCAGGAGTCCCAGGGGCTCGCCGCGCTCGACGTCGAAGGGGAAGCCGTGCAGCACGCGTTGGACGCCTCCTTCGAGGTCCTGGGGACGGACACCGTCCGGCTGTACGGGTTGCTCGGTCTGCTGCCGTTCCCCGTCTTCACCCTGGACGTCGCCTGCGCGGTCGGCGGCCTGGCCCCGGACGAGGCCGACCGGCTGCTCGACGGGCTGATCGACGTCCACCTGCTGGAGGAGGTGGAGGGCGGCTTCCGCTTCCACGACCTGGTCAAGCTGCATGCCCGGGCGCGGGCCGAGGCGGTGCGGGACCTGCCCGAGGGCCGGTCCGCCGTCGACCGCGTGCTCGACTGGTACCTCGCCCGCACCACCGCGGCCGAGGCGCTGCTGAGCCCGAGCCGCCGCACCCTGCGTCGCGACTACGCCGTCGAACCGGGCCCCCGGGCACGGGAGTTCGCGGACGAGGCGGCCGCCGTCGGCTGGCTCGACACCGAGACGGGGCGACTCGCCGACACCGTCCGCTGGGCCGCCGCGATCGGCCGGGCGGCCACCGCCTGGCAACTGGTCGACGCCATGTGGCCGTTGTTCCTGCGGCTGCGCCCGGCCCGGCTCTGGGTCGAGGCGCACCGGATCGGGCGGGAGGCCGCCCGGGCCGCCGGCGACCGCGAGGGCGAGCTGCGGATGCTCACCTCCGGCGGCAACGGTCTGCGCAACGCGGCCGAGGGGGAGGAGGCTTCGGAGTGGTTCACCGCGGCGCTGCGGCTGGCCCGTGAGGTCGGCGAACCACTGGTCGAGGCGGACGCGCTCTACGGCCTGAGCCAGACCCACCGGACGGCGGGCCGGCTCACCGAGGCGGCCGACTGCCTTCGCGAGGTGGCCGCGCTGAGGGAGGCCCGGGGCTACGCCCGCGGCACGGCACTGGCCCGGTTGGCGCTCGGCGAGGTGCTGCTCGCGGCCGGCCGCCCGGCCGAGACCCTGCCCGTCGTCCTGGACGCCCACCGGGCCCTGGTCGCCGTCCCCGACCCCTACGAGGCCGCGCGGGCGCTCGCCTTCCTCGGCCAGGCCCACGTCGCACTCGGCGCCTACGACCGGGCCCGGCACTGCTACGCGGAGGCGCTCGCCGAGTTCCGCGAGGGCCGGGCCCGCCACTGGGAGGCCCGGGTGCTCGAACTCGTCGGCGACCTGGCCCGGGCGCGCGGAGACCTGGTCGAGGCGGCCGCCCGCTACGGCGAGTCCCTGGCCCGCTACCAGCACCTGGCCGCTCCCGACGCGGCTCGTCTCGAGACCGCGCTCGCCGCCCTGACGGCGCCGCCCGCTCCGCCACCTGCTGCGGACTGAGCGCGGGTACGCACCCGCCGCGTCACCGCGACCCGGCACCGGCGCGCCGCCCCGGCCGCTCGGCCGGCCCGCCGGCCCGCCTGCCGGAACCCGCTCCGGCAGGCGGGCCACCGAGCGGCCGCGGGACTTCAGGCGCCGCGCCGGGCCGCCCGGCGGGTGACCGGTGCTGCCAGCGCGACGAGCTCGGCGAGCCTGCCGCCGGCGGCGAGCCACGCGTGGGCGAGCGAGCCGAGGACGAGCCCCGGGACGGGCGAGGAGGTGCGGAGCACCAGACCGCCGCCGCTCCGGGCGAGGACGAACAGCGTGCCGTCCGCGTCGTCGGCCGTGGCGACCGCACAGCCGGGGAGCGCCCCGAGGACGGCGGAGAGCCGCTCCCGGGCCCGGGCCCGGCCGGTGCGGCCGAGGTGCAGCACATCGGCGTGGTGACGCCAGTGCGTGGCACCCGGTGCGGTGAGGTCGAGCGCCAGGTGCTCGTCGACGAAGGGACGGGGCACCACGGGCCCGGCGGTGCGGTCGACGGTGAGCAGCAGCCCGCACCGGACCCCGGCCGAGGAGCGGATCCGGGCCTCGACGCTGCGGCCGGGCTCCCCGGTCGACGGCGTAGGGCCGTCGACCGGGGCGAGCAGCACGGTGCGGAACGCGGTGCGCGGAGGGGTCACCGCCCGGCCCTCCCCGCCCGGCCGGTCGTGCCGGCCGACGGCCACAGCGGTGCCGGCAGCGGCAGGACCGGCGGCTCCGGCACGTGGGCGGGTTCGCCGAGGCCGAGGACGCGGTAGAGCAGTCGCCGCATCCGGCGGTCGAACCGGCCCGGTTCGGAGCTGATCCGGGCGGCGATCGCCGCGTAATCGGACCGCCGGTACTGCCGGGCGGCGTAGTCGAGCTGGGAGGTCAGGGGATGGGCCGGGCTGAGCGCGGGCGCGGTCCGCGCGAGCAGGGCGCCGGGCGAGCGCGGGTTGACGTCACGGTGCGGGTATTCGGCGAGCAGGATCGGGGCGCCGGTCATGGTGCCGTAGAGGGTGACGGAGCCGTGGTCGCCGATGACGAAATCGGCGGCGACCAGCAGCGGGCGCCAGTCCTCCTCGGGCCCGAGGACGGCGACCGCCCCGCGGGCGGTGGCCGTCGCCCAGGACCGGACGGCCCACGGACCGTGGGCGGCAGCCACATTGGGGTGCACCAGCAGCGCGGTGCGGTAGCCGCGCCTGGGCAGTTCGCCGGCCAGTCGCGGCAGGACGGCGTCGAGCCGGGTGAACAGCGAGCCGCTGCCCCAGGTGGAGCAGACCAGCACCAGGCGTTCGCCCGGCCGCAGCCCGAGCGCGGCCCGGTAGCGTTCGCGGGCGGGGAGGGCGGCGGCGATCCGGTCGTAGCAGCCGTCCCCCACCACCTCGGTGATCGGCAGTGCCTCGGGGCAGCCGCGGCCCACCTCGGCGCGCTCCTCCTCGTGTGCGAGGGCGAAGGCGGAGGGCATCACCCGGCCGTTCAGGACGATGTACTCGGGCCCCAGGCCGGACACGGTCCGCCCGCTGCCGGCCCCGCTCCCGCTCCCGGCCCCGCTCCCGTTACCGGCCCCGCTCCCGGGACCGGCCGCCGACAGCTTGATGTGCCCGGCACCGTGCGGCAGCCGGACCAGCGGCCCGCGCAACCGCTCCAGCCCCTGCGAACCGGCCGCGAGCACCAGGTCGAACTCCCGGCGGACGGCCTCCTCCCAGGGCAGCACCGTGCCGCCGAGCCTGCGGACGTGGGCGGCCGCTCCCGCGTTGAACGCGTGCGGTGCCACCGTGAACTGGACGTGCACCCGAAGATCGGCGCCGAGCAGCGGATAGATGTCGTGCAGGCGCTGGCCGTAGACTGTCGAGTGGACGACCACCAGCACCTCCTTGCAGCCGGTCAGTGTGGCCCAGCGGCGACCGCTCCCGGTCTCACCGTGGCCGGCCCTCGCGCTCCCGCCCTCCTCGCGGGCGATCTCTCCGCGACCGCCCGCCTCGTGCGCGACGTTCCCGTGCGCGACGTTCCCGCGGTCGACTTCCCCGTGTTCCCCGTGTTCCCCGTGCACCAAGGTCATGTCGTTCCCCCTCCTTGATCCCGGACCGGGGCCCCGGGTCCCGGCGGCCCCGACGGGGGTGTGCCCGGGCGTTCTGGCGGATTCCATGACGGTCCCTGGCCGGGGCTTGCGCAAAGCTTGCGGCGGCCTTGCCCCCGGTCCGGCGGGCCCGGCAGCAGGGAAGGGTACTGAGTTCCTTTACCAGGGGTACTGAGTGCCGTATCCTCTTCGGAGAGCCTCTGACGCTGTTGACGGAGAGCCGACAGGGCAGGCCGGTCCGGGTGGTGCGACACCGCTCGCGGGGCGCGGCCGGGCCGGACTTGGCACTCAGTACCCTCGGCGGGCTGCGAGGCCGTGGACCAGTGCATCCGACCAGTGCACCCGTACCAGGAGAACCGCTCATGAGCTTGAGGATCGTTGTCTGTGTGAAGTACGTGCCGGACGCGACGGGTGACCGTCGTTTCGCGGACGACCACACCACCGACCGGGAGGGCGTGGACGGCCTTCTGTCGGAGCTGGACGAGTACGGGGTGGAGCAGGCGCTGCGGATCGCGGAGGCGAACGAGGGTGCCGAGGTGACGGTGCTGACGGTGGGTCCGGACGACGCGAAGGACGCGCTGCGCAAGGCGTTGTCGATGGGTGCGGACCGGGCCGTGCACGTGAACGACGAGGACATCCACGGTTCCGATGCGATCGGGACGTCGGCGGTGCTG